>NZ_CAWUDO010000071.1:0-44769 GCF_963920935.1 Nostoc sp. CCY 9925
AATCAATGACGATATCTTGCTCTTTGGCAACAACAGAATTATCAAAGTACTCGAAAACAAATTGGTCGTTCCCTGCACCGCCAGATAAGGTATCACTTCCAGCGCCACCTAATAATTGATCGTTTCCACCCAGCCCAGAAAGGGTATCATTACCGTTTAAGCCTTGAATAGTATCATTTCCAGAAGTGCCGACTAGATTATCGTTATTGTTTGTTCCTAGAATAGCCATGATTTTATCCTCTTTTTTGAGTTTTAAGATAGTGCAGGCATTTTGAAATGTAGACAAAAATTCTTATGGATTGAATATCAAAATCAATCTTGATTTTGAAAAAAAATCCACGACAAAACACGGGGTTAATTTATAGCAGGAAACAGGCAACAAGTAACAGGCTTCAAAATCTCTTGATGCCGATGTTTAACAATCAGTTGATGTGCTAATGTTACTGACTACTGCTACAAGTGGTTAAACCCATAAAAAATAGAGCGATCGCTTTTTTCTAAATTGATACTGTTACTGAATTGATCGTATAAGAATCCGAGTAATTAACTAGATTAAGTATACAGATAATATAACGATATCAGTTAATTTAAGTAATAATTTAATACCTAGTGGTTTCACTGATTGACTAAGTTTAATCAAACATCATATTACTGATATGAAACTTAGACTTTTCATAAAAGATTGCCCACACCTGAGTCACAAGTGTGGGCGATTCGTTATGATGGAGAGTTAGCTAAAAAACAGCAGATACTTCTTTTTTAAAGAAAGCTTCTAAAACTCTCTGTGCTATTTGGCGATCGCCCAAACCTAATTCTGCGTTAAATTCATTCGGTTCGGTATGGTTTACTAAAACATCTAGTACGCCAAAAGGCTTGACAAAAATCAGAATATCTGCATCTAACAAGGCTTAGGCGATCGCATAAGAGATCGTTTATTAAGTCTCGAAATATGCGTTTAACACACCCTACAAAAATGTTATTTTTACTAGAATTAAGCTTGTTACTTTAACCAAGTCTTCTAGTCATAGGTACGTTTCTGGCAAGTGGATTCCTTCCGAAAAGCTTGATGATAGCTTCAGCAAATTCTTTATTATCGTAAAACTCATGCATTAAAGTAATGGGTTGTGAATAAAGTTTATCGCTCAAAAAGATTGATTTCCAATTTAGTTCGGTACTATTAACAGCTCCAATTTGTGCCATTACTTTGAGGAATTCATAAGCAATCAAACCTTGACCAATGGCAGATGGATGAATGCCGTCTAAACTAAATAGTCCACCTTGTCGTAGTCGCCCGCTTGTATCTGCGTGGTAGTATTTAGTGTTAACTTGGGGATAGATAAAATCGAAATATTCTGGAAAATCATACTGTACTTGTCCAGCATTTCGCTTGAAGGCAATTTCTTGTAAGGCATTAGCAAGTTCAACAATGTGATACCGCGATCGCTGATAGTTACTGTTCTTACTCTTGACCAGTTCTCTAATTATTTGATTGTATTTGCGAATACAGTCATCAATGTAGAGTGCATCTTGTAGCGTTAGGTATAAAGTTCCAGTTTTTCTAACCGTATCCTCTTCAAAAGGAAAATAAGTATAGTATTTGTAGTAAATTGAAGGCCTATCATCTCCAGGGATGTTAATTTCAGTAGTTGGCCCCACGCCTTTTGCTAAAGGTATGATAGTTATCAGTGGTACTGTTCCAACGAAGACATTCCAATCAGGATTGTTGTTACCCTGCATGATTGTATCAACGCGATCGAGCAATTCTTGATATTCAGCCTCAAAATCATTGGGATGCCACAGGTTCCATTGTTCTCTTACCTCCCGGAATGATTCAGGCTTTTGACTTGGGTTTTTGAGAGTCTGATTCGAGTCATTGGGAGTTTGATTAATTTGTAAACTGATGACAGTCCCAAGGGCATTGTTCGATCCTAGCCAGAGAATTAAATTCTCAACTCCTTGAGTTGTGGTTGTATGATGCTTCAACCAATCTAGTTGACTATAGTTGTCATAAATAGGGTTTAAAGATGGGTTGAGAACTTTCAGTGCTGTTCGGTAGAACCCAGCATTAGGTAGACCTAAAAAATCAGGTTTATTTTCTCCTTTTTCGTTACTAATTTCAATTTGGTGTTTACAAATATGGGGTGTAATCATCCAAGAATCAGCAACATCAAAGCCTTGAATTGCTACATTGTGGAAGAATTCAAATCCTCCTGGATAAGGCTGCTTAGCACTACCTCCTTGGCGTTCATAGTAATCTTCAGCTTCATCTAATACTTTCTCAATAGTTGGCAATATGGTGACCCAATCGAAGCCGTTGATATCTGAGCCATATTTTTTCTCCAAACGTCGTAAAATATTCTCAATATTGGCTGGTAGTCCACCCATTGGCCATTCAGGGTAAAGATATTCAGCACCAACTTGTAGCCCGATTGACTTAGCAATCAAAGTTGAAAAGCAAAGGTCTGTCCGGGCTGCTGCCAAAGACATAAAGCCTTGAGAAATACTGTCACCAATTGTAAATAGTTTCATAAGTTTTCCCAAATTTAATAAAATTATCGCCCACACTTGAATCACAAGTGTGGGCGATAATTTTATTCTTACAAAGAATTAGCTAAACAACAGCAGATACTTGTTGTTTAAAGAAAGCTGACAAAACTCTCTCTGCTATTTGATGGCTAGTCAAACCTAATTCTGTCTTCGATTCATTGGGTTCGGCGTGGTCTACTAACACATCTGGTACACCAAAACGCTTGACAGGAACGAGAATATCTGCATCTAATAAAGCTTCGGCGATCGCACTACCAAAGCCACCCATGACACAGCCTTCCTCTAAGGTGACAACGCGTCCGATTTTCTTAGCTAAAGGCAAAATCAACTCGGTGTCCAAAGGCTTAACGAAACGGGCATTAATCACAGTTGCTTCAATGCCGTGTTCACTCAAGATTTCAGCCGCTTGCATTCCTGGATAAACCATTGTGCCATAGCCGACAATTAACACGTCATCGCCTGTACGTAAAATTTCGCCTTTGCCGATTTCCAGAGGTTCCCAGCCTTCTTCCATCAGAGGAACGCCGTAGCCATTGCCACGCGGGTAACGCATGGCGATGGGGCCGCTAGTATGGTTAACGCCAGTTACTATCATGCGTTGCAGTTCTGCTTCGTCTTTGGGCGCCATCACTACCATGTTAGGAATGCAACGCAGATAAGCGATGTCATACATACCTTGGTGGGTGGGGCCATCGGAACCAACAATTCCTGCCCTGTCTAAGCAGAAGAAGACTGGTAAGTTTTGGATGCAGACATCATGAATGATCTGGTCGTAGGCGCGTTGCAAGAAGGTAGAGTAAATGGCGGCGATGGGACGCATTCCTTCAGTTGCCAGTCCAGCTGCTAAAGTCACAGCGTGTTGTTCAGCAATACCGACATCTATATATTGATTGGGCAGTTTTGCTTGCAGTTTATCTAAACCTGTTCCGGTTGCCATCGCCGCAGTAATGCCGACGATTTTCGGGTTTTGTTCGGCAAGTTTCACCAAAGTGTGAGAAAAGACTTTGGCATAAGCTGGCGGTTTGGGTTTGCTGGAGGGAATAGCTTTGCCAGTTGCTACATTGAAGGGGCTTTGGGCATGGTAACCTACTTGGTCTTGTTCGGCGATTTCATAACCTTTGCCCTTGACTGTTGCCACATGTACCAAAACTGGGCCTGGTATTTGATGTGCTTGTTGGAAGGTGGCAATTAATTCTTCTAAATTATGTCCATCAACTGGGCCGATGTAGGTAAAGCCGAGTTCTTCAAAAACTGCACCCACCTTGGGAACAGCTAAGCGTTTCATACCTTCTTTGATGCGTCCGAGTTCCGGAGACAGAGATTCACCAACGAAGGGAATTTGTTTAAACTGTTCCTCAAGATTATCTTTAATAAATTGCACTGGTTGGCTGAGGCGCATTTTGTTCAGATAGCGGGGAATCGCGCCCACGTTGCGAGATATGGACATGTCGTTGTCGTTGAGAACAACCAACAAATTAGTTTTCGGCAAGTGTCCCGCATGGTTGATGGCTTCTAAAGCCATACCTCCTGTAAGTGCGCCATCGCCAATGACAGCCACGGCTTTAAATTTTTCGCCTTTTAAATCTCGCGCTAAAGCCATACCCAATGCAGCTGAAATACTGGTGGAAGCATGTCCAGCACCAAAATGATCGAATTTGTTTTCACAACGCTTGAGATAACCGGCAACTCCGTCCTTTTGTCTGAGGGTATGGAAGGAATCGTAACGTCCTGTAAGTAGTTTGTGGGGATAAGCTTGGTGTCCTACATCCCAAATGACTTTATCCCGATCTAAGTCCAGTGTTTGATAAAGCCCTAGTGTTAATTCTACGACACCCAACCCTGGTCCCAAATGTCCACCATTAACCGCTACGGTTTGAAGATGCTTATCTCGAATTTGACGGGCAATTTGTTGCAGTTGTCGAACGGATAAACCGTGCAACTGATTGGGATGAGTAATTTCGCTCAGATGCATATTACAGGGTTTTCCTCTCTAATTTCTGGTTTCGGTATCTATGATTTTCCCACGGTCGGGTTATCCACATAATCAGACTGTTACATTGTTACTAAGTTGTAGCGGAAAGTATAACTTCGTAATTGATAACCCCTAAAAATGTGCCAATCATTAACAATTCGTCAAAAAAGAATTCAAACTATATCAGCCCTTGCTGTGAATTTTCAACTTAAGTACAAGGCAACAACCAACAGGCAATTAATCTTTCCCCATTGCCTATTACCTACTCCCTTTTGCCTTTTAAAGCTACCTCACGCATGTTTGTTGTCTTGGTTTGATACCACCAGATGTTCTGCTGTGCGATCGCCACTTCATTTGTTTACCATAACTTTGTCAGTAAAGCTACTCGGTTTTTTCCTCCAAATTCAGTACTAACTTCGTAACTTAAACTTTATTTTTCTTAATAAACTTTATCATATTTGTTGCATAAATGGCAAAGAAAATGCTGAAAAACAATATAACATAAGGCTTATAAATTAAGCTGTGAAATAAATCCCATAAAATAATACTTAAACATAAAGTAGATAATAATTACATATATTATTACTTGGCAAAAATAGCTGTATGTACAAAATAACACTGTTATACTTACCCGGAAAAATTAGCAGCTATTGGTTGTGTTGTTGGTCACCAAGTCAGCATTAGATGTACTGCTAATGAATACGAGCTTTACACTGTCAAGCAAGCACCCCAAGAGAACCCAGAGAATATTCTTTATGTTACAGCCCCAGGGCGATCGCGTTTAGCAGCAACTTGATTCCCATTTAATGCTACCGTGGATTCACAAGTAGTTCATTCCACATTCACAGATAGAAGAAGCAGAAGCTATGCATTAGCTTTTCACGGCTTGTCGCAAAGCAAGATTTTAATTAGTGGCAGTGATAGGCTTCCGCTTAAAGAAGAAATTCAGCAAGCAATTGAAAATGCGATCGAAAAATCCTTGCTAGTATTAACTAGAATGTCATAATTGGTTTGTGGAGCTGGAACAAGTCGCAGTCTAATAACCAAAAGACTTGACAAATCTCATCCTCGAATAAATATTGCTGATGTCACAGCTTAAACAGAGGTAATTATTGTGACATTAAAGGCTCGAATGAGTCTTGTTTTGAGGTTTTAAGTTGTTAAATAATCCACAATCCACTAATGCTATATAGACGATTTGGACGCACAGAATTACAGATGCCGGTCTTTTCCTGCGGCGGCATGAGATATCAGTTCAAATGGCAAGATGTTCCTGAGTCAGAAATTCCTGCTAAGAACCAGGCTAATCTAGAAGCGACCATTAAAAAAGCTGTGGAAGTTGGAATTAATCACATTGAAACTGCCCGCGGTTATGGCACTTCCGAAATGCAATTGGGAAGAATATTGCCCAAGTTTCCCCGCGCAAAGTTGATTGTTCAGACCAAAGTCGGTCCAAGAGAAGATGCAAAAGAATTCCGCGAAAATTTTGAGAAATCGTTGCAATATCTCCAACTAGATTATGTTGACCTTTTAGGTTTGCATGGCATTAATACTCGTGAGTCGTTGGACTACAGTATTCGTCCCGGCGGCTGTTTAGATGTGGTACGTCAGTTACAAGCAGAGGGAAAAGTGAGATTTGTTGGCTTTTCTACACATGGCCCAACAGATGTAATTGTGCAGACAATTAATACTAATCAATTTGATTATGTAAACCTGCACTGGTACTACATTAATCAATGGAATTGGGCAGCAATTGAAGCAGCTAAACGTCAAGATATGGGGGTATTTATTATTAGCCCATCTGATAAAGGAGGTTTGTTATATCAACCACCGCAAAAATTAGTCAATCTTTGCGCTCCTTTGAGTCCAATGGTGTTTAATGATTTGTTTTGTTTGAGCCATCACCAAGTACATACATTGAGTTTGGGAGCAGCAAAACCAGAAGATTTTGACGAACATTTGAAGACTTTAGAATTAGTAGATAGAGCATCAGAAATTCTGCCACCAATTTTGGCACGGTTAGAAGCAGAAGCGATCGCCACTTTGGGAGAAGATTGGGTAAAAACCTGGGAAGATAATTTACCCACACTTGATAAAACGCCTGGTGAGATAAATATTCGGGTGATTTTGTGGTTGTGGAATTTAGCGATCGCCTACGATTTGGTAGACTATGGCAAAATGCGTTATAACCTGCTTGGTAATGCTAGTCATTGGTTTCCTGGGAATAAGAGCGATCAATTAAACGAATTAGACTTGCGCCAATGTCTCGCCGCTAGTCCTCACGCAGATAAAATACCTCGAATTCTCCACAAAGCACATCAATTGTTGGCGGGTGAAGAAGTAAAACGATTGTCTCAACAGTAAGTCTGAGGTTAGGCACATTAAATCACCCAACAGTTAATAGTAAACAGTTATCACAGGCTTTTCTGCTGATAACTGTTTACTGCTAACTGATAGGGAAGATGGGGAGAAGAGAAGAAATTGCAGCAGTCTTTCCCCTTTGCCTTTGAGCCTCTTCGGCTCCATGCTAATCAGATGTTGTAGTATTTGCTGATTTATTTGCCTTTGGTACAACTAGCACCTTATCAACGCGGTTACCATCCATATCCATAACTTCAATTCGCATACCTTCCCATTCAAAATGATCTGCTGCGGCGGGAATACGACCTAAATGAGTGATGACAAAACCACCTAAGGTTTGATAACTGCCACGTTCCTCAGATTCCCATTCTTCCATACCGAAAAGTTCCAAAAACTCTTCCACAGGTAACATTCCATCCAGAAGCCAAGAACCATCTTCCCGTTGCACGGCTTGTGGTTCATCTTGCCCATCTGTGGAAGGAACATCACCCACAATTTCGCTCATAATGTCGTTGAGAGTGACTAATCCTTGAATTACGCCGTATTCATCAACTACCAGTGCCATGTGAGTGACGGTTTGCTTAAATAATTCCAAAACTTTCAAACCACGGGTACTTTCTGGTACAAAGACAGGTTGCCGCAATCCTACTGTTAAGTCTAGCTGTTCACCTCGAAAACTCCTAGCTAATAAGTCGGTAACTGGGATTACACCCAAGACATTATCAAGTCCCCCTTGACAAACTGGATACCGGGAGTAGGCACTATCAACCATTTTTTGGCGATTTTCTTCAGCACTGTCATCTAAATCTAGCCAGACGATATCAGGACGAGGCGTCATTAAATAGCTTACAGGGCGATCGCCTAAACGAAAAACTCGTTCTACCATATCCTGTTCGGCTTCCTCAAAGGTTCCCGCCTCAGTACCTTGCTCGATTAAGATTTTAATTTCTTCTTCAGTGACTTGCGGTTCAGTTGATTGGGTTACGCCTAACAATCTCAGTACCATATCTGTAGAAGCACTTAAAAGATGTACCATTGGAGAAGCGATCGCCGATAAGGCACGCATGGGAATAGCTACAAATGCTGCGATACCTTCTGGGTTATTTAATGCCAAACGCTTCGGCACTAATTCGCCGATAATCAGTGACAAATAGGTAATAATCAACACTACAATTCCAAAAGATAGCGGTTCGCTATAAGATGCCAAGGCAGGGACAAGTCGCACATAGACTGCCAGTCGGTTAGCAATTGTCGCTCCTCCAAAAGCACCAGTCAGAATACCGATGAGAGAAATACCTACTTGAATGGTTGACAAGAAATTATTTGGAGACTCAGCGAGTTTGAGTGCTACCCTTGCCTTAGCATCCCCTTGATTAGCAAGCTGCTGTAGTCTAACTTTCCGTGCTGAGACAATTGCCATCTCAGACATCGAAAATACGCCATTGGCAATGATTAACACCAAGATGATTAAAATTTCAAAAGTGATGGAGGACATGTTTAAAGTTGCCGCTTATCAGAGCGAACGTAGCTCAATCCTTAGTATCTAGTATTAAAGGTGTTTCGATAAATTGTTTGACTATACACAAAGTAATAGTTATGAGTTGTTGATTTTATGATGTCGTTGTACATTATTCTTCCTGAGAATGAATAAGAGGGCTGTTAACACTTTTAAAATGGTGGACATAACCTGCCTGAAGATTTTCAACAAGCGCCAAGACTTCCATTGTTAGTAGAACTTATGTCATTTTCTTCTATTGTGCGTGCCTTAGGGCGATCGCCGCTCACTACTGAATTTATTTCTAAGTTAAATCGCCAACAACAATTGCGGTTAAATGGCATTCCCCGGTTGCCAAAGGGTTTGGTGGCTTCGGCATTGGCGCAAACTCAGGGTAGGAATTTGTTCGTGGTATCTGCCACTCTGGAAGAAGCTGGACGCGTTTACGCACAACTGGAGGCAATGGGATGGCAAACAGTACATTTTTACCCCACCTCTGAAGCTTCTCCTTACGAACCTTTTGACCCAGAAACAGAAATGAGTTGGGGGCAAATGCAGGTGTTGGCGGATTTGGTCAAAAGTCAAGAGTCATTAGAAACAAACCAAAGGACAAATGACAAAGGACAAACGACAAATATCGCAATTGTGGCAACTCAAGGGGCGCTACAACCTCATTTACCACCACCAGAAGCTTTTCAAGAATTTTGCTTGACGCTGAAGCGGGGGATGGAATTAGACCTGAATGCTTTTAGTGAGAAAGTAACTATTTTGGGGTACGAACGAGTACCTCTGGTGGAAACTGAAGGGCAGTGGAGTCGGCGTGGCGATATTGTTGATGTCTTCCCGGTTTCCTCGGAGTTACCAGTCAGGCTGGAATGGTTTGGCGACGAAATCGAACAAATACGAGAATTTGACCCAGCAACTCAACGTTCTGCCCTTGACAAAGTTGAGCAGTTAATTCTCACCCCAACGAGCTTTGCTCCCATCATCACGGCACCACTCAAGGATAGTGCCGAGTTTCGAGTTTTGAGTGCTCAGTTAAATTCTGACTCAGCACTCAGCAATGGGAACTCATCATTGATTGAAGGTAGCCGTCGTTTTTTAGGTTTAGCGTTCGAGCAACCAGCATCCCTGCTAGACTACTTACCAGAAAACACCTTGATTGCTATTGATGAACCAGAACAGTGTCATGCTCATAGCGATCGCTGGGTAGAAAATGCTGAAGAACAATGGTCACTCATCAGTCATCAGTCATCAGTCATCAGTGGACTACCGAAAATTCATCGGTCGTTTGATGAGTCTTTGGCTGATGTTGCCAAATTTCAAACACTATATTTATCGGAACTGTCGGAAGAAAATGATGGAATTAATCTGGCGAGTAGATCTGTTCCGGTGACGCCACATCAGTTTGCTAAATTAGCTGAAACTATCCGCCACGAACGCGATCGCAATTTCTCTATCTGGCTGATTTCTGCTCAACCTTCGCGTTCTGTGTCGCTGTTACAAGAACATGATTGTCCGGCTCAATTTATTCCCAATCCCCGCGACTACCTAGCAATTGATAAGCTACAAATCAACCATACTCCAGTCGCACTTAAATATTCTGGGCTGGCGGAACTAGAAGGTTTCATTCTGCCTACCTACCGCCTAGTAATCGTTACTGACCGAGAATTTTATGGTCAGCACTCCTTAGCAACTCCCGGTTTTATCCGCAAACGCCACAAAGCTACTTCTAAGCAAGTTGACCCCAATAAGCTACGTCCAGGGGATTATGTGGTTCACAGAAATCATGGTGTTGGCAAATTTGTGAAGCTGGAAAGCTTAACGATTAATGACGAAACTCGTGATTATTTGGTGGTGCAATATGCCGATGGTTTACTGAGAGTCGCAGCCGATCAATTAGGTGCATTATCTCGGTTCCGCGCCGCAGGCGATAAAGCACCAGAACTCAATAAGATGACTGGTAAAGCTTGGGAGAATACCAAAAACAAAGTCCGCAAAGCGATTAAGAAATTGGCGGTGGACTTGCTGAAATTATATGCAGCGCGATCGCAACAACAAGGTTTTACTTTCCCAAGTGATATGCCTTGGCAAGAGGAAATGGAAGACTCTTTCCCTTACCAACCCACAACAGATCAGCTAAAAGCCGTACAAGATGTCAAACGCGACATGGAAAGCGATCGCCCAATGGATCGCTTAGTTTGTGGCGATGTCGGTTTTGGAAAAACGGAAGTGGCGATTCGTGCTGTTTTTAAAGCAGTCACCGCCGGTAAACAAGTGGCACTCTTGGCGCCTACAACTATTTTAACTCAGCAGCACTACCATACACTCAAAGAACGTTTTGCTCCGTACCCGGTGAATGTCGGCTTACTCAATCGCTTTCGTTCCGCTGAAGAACGCCGCGATATTCAAAAGCGATTGGCAACGGGCGAACTCGATGTAGTTGTTGGCACACACCAACTTTTAGGCAAAGGCGTATCATTCAAGGATTTAGGACTGTTGGTGGTGGATGAAGAACAGCGCTTTGGGGTGAACCAAAAAGAGAAAATTAAAAGCTTGAAAACTCAAGTTGACGTGCTGACTCTCTCTGCTACTCCCATCCCCCGTACCCTGTACATGTCTTTGTCGGGAATTCGGGAAATGAGTTTAATTACCACACCACCTCCAACTCGACGCCCGATTAAAACTCACCTCGCACCACTAAATCCGGAAAGCGTGCGTAGTGCCATACGTCAAGAATTAGACAGAGGCGGACAAGTATTTTATGTAGTTCCACGAGTTGAAGGCATTGAAGAAACAACCGCAAGCTTGCGAGAAATGATACCAGGGGGTAGATTTGCGATCGCTCACGGTCAAATGGATGAAAGCGAGTTAGAATCAACCATGCTCACCTTCAGCAATGGTGAAGCAGATATCCTCGTTTGTACGACAATTATCGAATCTGGCTTAGATATTCCGCGAGTCAATACCATCTTAATTGAAGACGCTCATCGCTTCGGCTTGGCTCAACTGTACCAATTACGCGGTCGTGTGGGACGTGCAGGTATCCAAGCTCATGCTTGGCTATTTTATCCCAAGCAACGGACGTTATCTGATGCCGCACGCCAACGTTTACGAGCAATTCAAGAATTTACTCAACTGGGTTCTGGGTATCAATTAGCAATGCGCGACATGGAAATTCGCGGTGTGGGTAACTTGCTAGGTGCTGAACAATCCGGTCAAATGGATGCTATCGGTTTTGATTTATACATGGAAATGCTCGAAGAAGCAATTCGGGAAATTCGCGGTCAAGAAATTCCCCAAGTTGAGGATACCCAGATTGACCTCAACCTGACGGCATTTATCCCAGCAGATTATATTACCGATTTGGATCAAAAGATGAGTGCTTACCGGGCGGTAGCTACAGCGAAATCGAAAGGAGAATTAAAACAGATTGCAGCTGAGTGGAGCGATCGCTATGGTACTTTGCCAGTCCCAGCCAATCAACTATTGCGAGTCATGGAACTCAAACAGTTAGCGAAAAAAATCGGATTTAGCCGGATTAAACCAGAAAACAAGCAACACGTCGTTTTAGAAACACCAATGGAAGAACCAGCTTGGAATTTGTTGGCGGCGAACTTACCAGATAATCTCAAAACCCGCTTTGTCTATTCTCCGGGGAAAGTCACAGTGCGCGGTTTAGGAGTTTTCAAAGCCGACCAACAATTGCAAAGTTTGATTGATGCGTTCGCAAAAATGCAAGGCGCAATTCCAGAGGCAGCTGTTGTTTGACAAGTAGAGACGTAGCAATGCCACGTCTCTACATTGATTCAATTGTTATCTTTGGGTTAGTTTCAGGTATAGGCATTAGGTTAGTTCAAACTCAACGTCTTTGGTTTTATTGTAAAACTGTCTCAAACTTTATTATTTGGAATTATAAAGACGCACATCGCAACCTCACACCCCCAAAGAAGACCAAACAGAGATAATTGATAGTAGGACTTTCCTAACAATACACAGCTATGACTGAGCTACTGGAATTGGCGATATCCCGATTGAAAAGCTTACCTGCCACCGAACAAGATGCGATCGCGGCAATAATTTTGGCAGAACTAGAAGACGAACGCCGTTGGGATGAAGCTTTTGCCCGTTCTCCAGACATACTTGCCAAACTTGCAGCTGAGGCAATGGCTGAATACCGTGCAGGTAAAACCCAAGATTTAGATCCAGATACGTTGTGAAGTCACGTATAACTGCTCAGTTTCGTCAAGAGTTTGCCAATTTACCCGAGCAAGTTCAAGAGCAAACGCGTGAGGCATACCGCCTTTTCAAACAAGATCCTAGCCATCCAAGCTTGCGTTTCAAAAAAGTACATCCAGAACTACCAATTTATTCAGCACGGATTAGCAAAAGTTACCGAGCAGTTGGACAGTTAGATGGAGATACCATTATTTGGTTTTGGCTTGGTTCACACGCCGAGTATGACAGGTTGCTCTCTCAGTTGTAGCGACAACTCAAAAGTTGCTTCTACTCAAACTTTAATACTTCTGTTATGGAGAGCGATCGCTATGGTACTTTGCCAGTCCCAGCCAATCAACTGTTGCGGTTGATTAAAATTCGTTAAATATCTCTCTTATAAGAAAACAATGTATTATTTTACACTAATATTATTAGTTGAAATTTCATATTTATTTTCAGTGAAGAGGTTCTAATGAAACTGCTTGATGAGTTAGAGATACAGTATGGTTCAAAAAATAAATATATAAAATATATCATGGCAACTTAGCAGAAATACCTGTTGAAGAAGCCGTTGACATCCTAGTGGTATCTGCCTTTCCTAATGACTATGTGCCAACGCCTACATCGTTAATTGGCGCTCTTCATCGCAAAGGCGTTTCTGTCGCTGAACTAGCTCAGACAAAGGCAGTTGATTTACGCAAATCATTTTCGTGCTGGATGTCACAGGAGATTCATTCGTCCGATCCAGGTATTCAATTCAAGCGGATTCTATGCTTCGAGCCACAGATGCGTGGTCAGCCATCTGAAGTTGTCGGTGAGATATTTCAAAGCTTAATGCTTTTTATTACTCAAAGTCCTTCAATTACGAGTATCGCTATGCCCTTAGTAGCAACTGGCGCTCAACGTGTGCCTTTACTCGATATACTTGAACCCCTTTTAGATGCGGCAGCCCATTGGCTGGCTCTGGGCTTACCAGTTGAAAACTTGAAGATTGTCGAATACTCAGAACTTAAGGCTGCTGAACTCAAAGGTGCATTTTCGGTTTTAAAGCGAAACTATTTGGGATCTTTTGTGAAGTCGAGTTCTAAATTCAAGTACGATCTTTTTATTAGCTATTCCCACCTCAATATGGATGAAGTCATTTTTTTAGCTGAAGAGCTTCATCGACAGGGCCCAAATCTTCGTATTTTTCTTGACCGTAAAAATCTTAATACAGGGGTGTCTTGGCAGCAAGAGCTTTACGATGCTCTTGATGATTGTCGCAAAGTTGTGGCTGTATATTCACCAACTTATCTAAGTTCAAAGGTTTGTAAAGAGGAGTTCAACATTGCTATGTTCAGGCATCGTGAATCAGAAGACAGTGTTTTATTGCCGATTTATCTATACAGCACAGAGTTACCAACTTATATGAGACTTATTCAATTCATTGATTGTCGTGAAGCAGATCAAGATAAGCTCCGCAAAGCTTGTAAGGAAATTTTAGCAACTCTATAAAGATAAGTGCTCCTAGCCCGCAAATATAGTTGTTTGGGATGGAAATATGTACCTAGTTCTACTTTGATTAAACAGAAGCAAGGTAAATTATTCTTTGTAGGTTACTCTGGTAAGTGATCCCACATAAAAGGTTTTATTATATACAATTAAATACCACCATAGTTGTTTATGAAAAATATTTCGACAAGCAAGAATTGGGACACTTTTCTCTATGAAGATAAACACGCCTTTGTCTGGCAGTATGGCGAAGACTTGTTGCAACTACTCAACCCCCAGTCAGGAGAATCAATTTTAGATCTCGGTTGTGGAACTGGACAACTCACAGAAAAAATTGCCCAAGCTGGTGCCCAAGTATGGGGAATTGATAGCGCACTCGCGATGATTGAAAAAGCAAGAGAAAACTATCCCCATATCCGCTTTGATGTTGCCGATGCGACAAATTTTCAAGTTGAACAACCCTTTGATGCTGTGTTTTCCAACGCTGTATTGCATTGGGTGAAACAAGCAGATAGCGCGATCGCTTCCATACACCAAAGCCTAAAACCCGGAGGGCGTTTTGTAGCCGAGTTTGGTGGTAAGGGGAATGTTTTGGCGATCGCCACAGCTTTATCCAAGGCCTTAGAAGCAATTAATATCCCTGCACAAGCCCTAAATCCTTGGTATTTCCCTAGTATTGGTGAATACGCCACCCTATTAGAACAGCAAGGCTTTGATGTCATCTATAGCACCTTGTTTGCTCGTCCAACTCCTTTAGCAGAAGGAGAGGCAGGTATGGCAAACTGGATTCGGATGTTCGCCAGCAGTTTTTTAACAGGACTTTCTGATGAGCAACAAATACAAGTAATTCGCGTCGTGGAGGAATATCTTAAGCCAACACTGTATCAACAAGGAAATTGGACAGCAGACTATCGAAGAATTCGCATCGTTGCAATTAAGATTTAGATTGTGCGAATTTTGACTTATGCTTTAATTACGAATAAGTATCAGTTATGCATATACCTAAATTGTGCGTAGACGTGAAGCGGCTTGTGATGAGACATGGCCAGACATCATTTTCATTACTACTAACCATTAGCTTCGCTGGTTTACTAATACCGACCTCACTAGCCCAAACACGCCCGATACCGCCGCCTTCTAGTGCGCCTTTAGAACTAGATTTATTGACCAAGCCAACAGACTATATAATCACAGCTAACACCATTAACCCAGTACGATTAACCGTTCCCAGTTTATGGTGGGCACAACAAAATTCTGAGAAAAAGCTATTGGATAATTGGATAGCATATCCAGCTTTTGAAAAAGAACCCGCGCGAGTTGATTTGATAGTTAATCAACAAATTTGGAGCTTATTAGACTATGTAGAACGCTATGATTTTGTGAATCGTTTGGGTAGCACTGCACGGAACTTTCGTTACAATGTCCGGGTATTTAATTATCAAAAAGAATCCTTAGCAACCTACACTTGTAACTTTACTACAAGTCCAGCTTTATGCAGTATCCAGATCGGTACTCAGAACAAGATAGGGTTAGGGCGTTAGAATGCCATTTACAAACGTGCGATAGTCATCTTTAAGGCTGGCCTGTCAGCGGCTGTTCTCGTGTTAGTAACGGTTGTAATCTCTCCCAGTGTTATATACTTGTTGCCCTTCGGTTCATCGTGAGTACACTAAAGATGCTCATTTTTTAGGATACAACGAGTTTGAAAACACGCCCTAGACCTCTTTCTCTTGTACCCCATGCCCAATACCCAATCCCCAGTTCCTAATATAAACGGACACACGGGTAATTGTTATGTCCCAAAAAAATGAAATACCTATTCTTGTTTTATCTATACTAATCACTGTTGGGTTAATAGCTGGTGGTTTTTGGTGGTTCAGCAGAAAATCTGGTGTTGACCTAAATCAAATTAATTCTCGTAGCACCAACACACCCCAACCCCCATCAGGAAAACCTAGTGGCAATCCTTTCGCCTCAGTCCAGGATGTTCCGACTGGATTATTCAATTACGGAGGTAGTACATCTTGGGCACCAATTCGATTAGTTGTTGACCCAGCAATTCAAGCAGCGCGAGCAGAATTTAGGCTGCGTTATGTAGAACCGAGTAATACATCTCCTGGTTCTGGTACTGGTATCCAGTCGCTGATAGATGGTCAACTAGCTTTTGCCCAGTCTTCTCGACCAATTTTAGACCAAGAGTTTAACCGCGCCCAGCAACGTGGGTTCACTTTGAAACAAATTCCTGTAGCAATTGATGGTTTAGCAGTTGCAGTTAACCCAAACCTTAACATTTCAGGACTGACGGTAGACCAGTTAAAGTCAATTTACACTGGCAAAATCAATAATTGGAGCCAGTTGGGCGGTTCCAATATCCCAATCAAGCCTTATTCCCGCCGGATTGTTGATGGCGGTACGGTAGAACTTTTTGTCCAAGATATCTTGGGTGGTCAAGCTTTCAGCTCCAATGTGGAATTTATCTCCACAACCACCCAAGCCTTGCAAAAATTGGCTGGTAGTCCTGGTGGCATTTACTACGCTTCTGCCCCAGAGGTGATTCCTCAATGTTCAATTAGAGCCTTGCCATTGGGGCGCACACAAGGACAATATATTGCTCCCTACCAAGAACCATTTGTCCTCCCGTCTGAATGTCCTGGTAAACGGAACAAGTTGAACATTGAGGCTTTTCAATCAGGAAAGTACCCGATTACGCGCAATCTGTTTGTGGTGGTCAAACAGAATGGTCAGACTGAGCAGCAAGCAGGTGTCGCTTACGCCAACTTACTGCTGACTGAGCAGGGGCAGGAACTGATTACCCAAGCTGGGTTTGTCAAAATTCGCTGACACTGTAATGGTACTCAGACAGAGTGGCGGAAATCGCCCCTCTGAACTGTGGTTTAGCTGGCTCTATTAATCGACTCTGCTGGTAAGCAAATAAGATTATCGCCTTGGGTAAGAATTAAGCCACGTTGACGCAGCTTGCCCATTAAGCGGGTGACGGTGACACGAGTCGAACCAATCGCGCTACCAATTTGGGCATGGGTAAGGGGGAAAGGCAGACAATAGCCGCGAATTACATCCGGATCGGTGTCGCTCATTGCCGGCTCTCCATATTCCTCAATCAACAATGTGAGAAATCCTAAGAGTCGGTCAATTGTGCGGCGTTGTCCCAATGCACTCAGCCACAGCAGCTTACGCTGGTGCTGATATCTAAAGGCATCCATAACTTCCCGGCGGAAGTGAGGCCAGTTGTCTAAGTCGTGCCAGTACATCCACAGCACCGCAGTTTGATCTACATGGGCGTAAGCCTGGAGTGTAAATGGTGACTGAGCAACAATTTCAAATGGCTGTCCCGCTCCAACAAAACCCAAAAACGCTTCTTCTGGAGTTCTGTTGATTCGTCGAGATGTTAGCTGGCTGGCAGTCGCGCTAACCTGGGCGGTTCCTACCATACGGATTGCACCCCTTTGCACCAAATATAGCAATCCAGGTCGGGCTGGAATACGCTCATCTTTGCTGAAGGTGCGGCAGCGGTAGTGTTCCTGAGCCCAGTCAAGAATCCGTTGCCAAGTTAGAAAAGGCCGTGATGCCTCAGAAAAAGAAGATGGAGATTGCATAGGTAACAAAGAGCGTTCGGCTGAAGACAAAGACGTGATCAAAAGGTGCAAGGAGTGTCTTTGTGTTGGCGATGCAGGCTTAACGCCTAACAGCGCCAGCCATCCAAAGAATAGAAAGCAAAGAATTACTCTCTACTCTTTTGTTATACTTCCTACTGTACAATGATGGTAGTAAAGTTTACTCACTATTCATCGATTATTCATCAAATTTTATCCTACTCTCATTTTTCTTCATCTAGATTAAACCTATATCCGGAGATAGGTGACACCAAATTAACAAATATACTTTACAAAGCTATTTACGTAAAATCTTTTGTTTAATAAAATACAAACAGTCAAATATACATCATTTAAACATTTAGTGTATGAGTGTTTAAGTAAATATTTAAGTATTAATACTGAAAGTATCAAAAATGAACACATAAAAGATAAAAAAATTCTTCTATACAAAGATAGAAACAATAGCAAAATTTTGTATACCTCAAGTGTGGCGTTGCAAGTGTCAAACTCTCAGAATCGAAAAGCGATGAAGCTTGCCAATGCGATCGCCATTGATCTATCAGCAACCTGTGGCGACGCTTTTAACGTGCAAATAGTTCCCCCTGGTTGGATACATTTTGAATTAATTGACTCAGCCCTAGCAGCTTGGTTACAAAGTCTGGCAGGGGGGAAGGGGGAGCTAGGGAGTGAAGGAGCAGCGGAGATAGGGGGAGAAAGAATAACCGATGCCCAATACTTCTCTATGAGAGGCCGCGGCAACGGCTACGCTCAGTACAAGTGCCCCATACCCCATGCACTATTTCCTGTTCAATATGCCCATGCGCGTTGTTGTTCGCTAGTGCTACTGGCTCACCGAGAGGGATTGATTGAACTTAGAGAACCACTTGCAAATAGTAGTCCAAATTTTTGGAGCGTTATCTCCCCTAACCCCATACCTTGGCTCAACTGCGATGGAAGATTGCGGCTAAATCACCCAGATGAGCGTCGCTTAATTAGCGAGTTAGTGGGGATAGTGGACAACATAGAGTGTCCTCATGTTAACGGTTCTGTGAAATGGGAAAAGGCAGCGTTGAATTTGAGCCAAGCTTTTGAAAACTTCTGGTGTAATTGCCGCATTTGGGGTGAAGTGAAAATTGTCTCACCAGAGTTAGCCCAAGCTAGGTTGGGATTGCTTATGGCTACCCAGTCAGTATTAAAATTTGTACTGGAGGAAAACCTGAAAATTTTTGCGCCATTGCAGTTATAAAAACTTTCATCACAGCTATTGACTCAATGCATCACCTCGGCTACATTAGCAGGTGTGTGAGGAGCGAACCAGCAGGGGCACCGAGACGAAACACGGCCAGTCGTCGGTGTCCTTTCTGATTGGTATCGGTTAGGTTGGAAAAAGTACCCTTATTGGAGCAAAAACTTTTCGATTGCCACTGCTGCTCCATCTTCATCTACGCTAGGAGCTACCCACTGAGCGATCGCTTGTACTGCTAATGGTGCGTTTCCCATAGCTACACCAATACCCGCATACTCTAGCATTTCCAGATCATTGAAGTTATCACCAATAGTCATAACGTTGGCTAGTTGTAATCCCAACAATTCTTCGGCTAGGTAACGTACAGCAGTTGCCTTATTCACAGAAGCGTTAGTTGCTTCCAGGAAGGTGGCAACAGATGTTGTTAGATAAAGTTCAGCAGGTGTATATTGGCGGCGCAAATTCCCCAATACATGGCTGATGAAATTAGTGTCATCACACAAAGCCAGAATTTTTGTCGGTTCATTCGTTAAAACTTGGCGCAAATCACCCACGGGAATCGGAATAATACCAGAACGTTGTGCATAAATTTCGGTTTCTTTGGTTATTTCCCGGACGTAGAGTTGGTCATTGATGTAGAAGTGGATAGATAAAAGACGCCGCAATTGAGGCTGTTCAAAATAATCGATTAGCTGATGGGCAATTTCCCTGGAAAGCACTAAATGGCGATGAATTTTTTGGGTAGTGGGGTCTTGAATCCAGGCTCCTTGATAAGCCATTAATGGCAAGGTAGAGGCGATTTCTTGGTGAAAGCGCAAGGCTGAACAATACATACGACCTGTAGCGATCGCTACTTGAATGCCTTGTGCTTGTGCCGCAATCAGCGCTTGCTTGACAGGTTCGCTGATGGTGTTGGAGTGTCCGGCGATCGTGCCATCTATATCTACAACCAGTAGTTTAATATCTTTGGCAGCAGCCTGATTACCAGCCGATTCCAGATGTGTGGCAGATGCTTTGTGCATAAATTCCCTAAATTGAAAGTTACAGTTAGAGGTTATACCATTTTAGATTTTGGATTTGAGATTTGCGATTGGGAATAGCGTTCTAAATATGCCAACAAAAAAACCGATTCTCGAAAGAATCGGGGATTTACATTTAAGTTAGAAAACTTGACTGAGAGATAGAAGAAAGAAAATCTAACTACTCAGCAAAAGTCTATGAATTTAACACCTTGATTGAGCTTTTTTTGCGTTGTGACAACAGACAAAGCCCAGCCACTAAACCAATTCCAAGGGTAGTTGATGCTTCAGGTACAGACTTAATTTCTTCGTAGTCATAAGTTACTTTGATACCAGCTTTAGCATATGTATCAATATAGGATCTCATGTTACCCGATCCTGTAACTAGTGAGCTAGCTATAGCTGAGAACAAAAAGTCTATGTTGCCATTACCAATAAAAGACTGCAACAATTGTATATTAGTAAAAGACTGAATACCAGACTGTGTAGCAGTTAAGTTAGAAAGAGTCTTTCCAGATGTGCCACTATAATCAGTGACGCCATCGTATTTGGCAACTTGGTAACTGGAAGTATATTGTGGATTCAGTGCCAACAAAGATTGATTATTTAGTTGTAAACTGAATTCACTGCTAAGATTTACTGTTGTCTGACTTGGCGTTGGACTTCTATTTTCAAAACCTGCATTTCCAAGTATGTCGCCAGTAAATTCTATTGTTACACCTTTAAGTGTGCCTAAAGATGAATCAAATTTTTGGACACTCAAAGTTGCATCAATGATATCTGTAAACTCGTAATTAGTGGAATTAGTGTACGAAAGAGCAGCTGCATTTGCTACTCCAGAAGTTGCAACAATTCCTGCCAAAGTTGTGGCAGCGCCTAGAGTACTCAATAGTTTTGTTGTCATGATGGAAGATGCTTTTCTAAAACGAATCATTACGGGATTACTAAATTATTTCTAACTCTTAACTTTTGCTTCTAGGCTTGATAAATACACGTAAATTTATGTGAATTTTTTATGTTCAATTTTCTTTAGCAAACATACATTTTTATTAATTATATGAAGTTTTGTTAAGAAAGCCATCCCAAGTTAGAGGAATTTCAATAAACCAACTGATGCGGTATGTAAATAACGAAGCTTCTGGCTAGAATAGGGCTATGTCTCAAACTACTGCTACTGCAACCCCAACACGTCCGACGTTCATCCTCGTAGATGGACACTCTCTGGCTTATCGTTCATACTTTGCTTTTGCTAAAGGCCGAGATGGAGGACTACGTACAAAAACGGGGATTCCCACAAGTGTATGTTTTGGTTTTATCAAGTGCTTACTGGAGGTAATGGGAACACAACAGCCCCAAGCAATGGCTGTAGCCTTTGATTTGGGTTTGCCCACCTTCAGGCATGAAACAGATGATACATATAAAGCCGATCGCAAAGAAACACCCGAAGACTTTATTCCCGACTTAGAAAATCTGCACGAGTTACTCGATGGCTTGAATTTACCAATTTATACTGCTCCTGGTTACGAAGCAGATGATGTTTTGGGAACCTTAGCACAACGAGTAACGGCTGCTGGGTATAGGGTGAAGATTCTGACTGGCGATCGCGATTTATTTCAACTGATAGATGCTGATAAACAAATCACTGTTCTAAATTTTAGTCCAGATGCCTTAAAGCGTTCTACAAATAGCATTACTGAATTTGAGGCAGAACAAGTTAAACAAAAACTGGGCGTTTTACCTTCACAAATTGTTGATTTCAAAGCGCTTTGTGGTGACAAATCAGATAATATTCCTGGGGTTAAGGGAATAGGAGAAAAGACAGCAGTACAGTTGCTTAATACCTATGGTTCTCTTGACAATATCTATGCTGCTTTAGATGAAATCACAGGCGCAAATCAGAAAAAATTGGCAGCGGGTAAAGAAGATGCCCATAAGTCTCGATATTTGGCAACTATTGTTTTGGATGTTCCTCTAGAAATTGATTTAGAAGATTGCAAATTAAAAGGGTTTGATACAAGCGTTTTATCAGCAATTTTAGAAAAGCTAGAGTTTAAATATTTTTTAGGTAAAATAAACGAACTACAGCAACGTTTTGGCGGTCAAGTTGAAGAAGCACCAAAAGTAGAAACAGCAAAAACAGAAACTGAATTTGAAGACCCAGATCTTTCATTTTTTAGTTTTGCTGAAACACAAGCTGCACAACAAAAACCTGCATCATCAATTCAGCCACACATCATTAACACTGAAGCTAAACTGGCTGAATTAGTCAAGATTTTGCAAAAATTCACCAATCCAGAAATACCCATTGCTTGGGACACTGAAACCACAGATTTAGAACCAAGAGATGCTGAGCTAGTAGGAATTGGTTGCTGTTGGGGAACGAAAACAGATGAATTAGCGTACATTCCTACTGGTCACAAAACTGGAGAAAATCTAGATAAAAATTTGGTTTTAGAAGCACTACGTCCAATTCTTGAAAGTGTTAATTATCCTAAAACTTTACAGAATGCCAAATTTGATCGCTTAGTTTTCAAGTGTCAAGGAATTAAATTGGATGGAGTGGTATTCGATCCGATGTTGGCGAGTTATCTGCTAAATCCAGATTCTAGTCATAATTTGATGGATTTAGCACAGCGATATTTGGGATTAACGGCGAAAAGTTATTTAGATTTAGTACCTAAAGGTAAAACCATCGCTGATATAGATATTCCCGCAGTAGCAGATTACTGCGGTATGGATGTTTATTCTACCTTTGGTTTAGTGGCAAAACTACGTGCAAAATTGGAGAAAATTCCAGCTTTGTCTAAGCTATTAGTCGAAGTGGAACAGCCGCTAGAAGCAGTTTTAGCACAAATGGAATACATAGGTGTTCGCATTAACTCAGCTTATTTGCAAGAACTTTCACAGCATTTAGAAATAGAATTAGCCAGATTAAAAGAAAAAGCAATAGAAATTGCTGGAGAAAACTTTAACTTGGGTTCTCCTAAACAATTAAGCCAAATCCTGTTTGAAAAATTGGGATTAAGCACGAAATATTCTCGAAAAATTCAAACTGGTTACTCTACAGATGCAGCAACGCTAGAAAAACTTCAAGAAATCGATCAAACTGGATTTGTTGAGACGATAACTGAATACCGCACTTTATCTAAATTAAAGTCTACTTATGTAGATGCCTTACCTGTGTTAGTGCGTCCAGATACTCAACGGGTACATACTGATTTTAATCAAGCAGCAACATCAACTGGCAGGTTATCTTCTTCTAATCCGAATTTGCAAAATATCCCCATTCGTACAGCTTTTAGTCGCCAAATTCGTAAGGCATTTTTACCAGAACCTGGCTGGTTAATGGTGGCTGCTGATTACTCACAAATTGAATTGCGAATTTTGGCTCATTTGAGTCAAGAACCAATATTAGTGCAAGCATATCAGCAAAATGAAGATGTTCACACTGTGACGGCACGATTAGTATTTGAAAAAGAAAATATTACATCAGAAGAACGAGCGGTAGCAAAAACTATTAATTTTGGTGTGATTTATGGAATGGGTTCTTTAAGATTTTCTCGTTCAACTGGGATAGATAAGGGTATTGCCAATGAGTTCATTAAGCGGTTTAATGAACGATATCCTCAAGTTTTTGCTTATTTGGAGCGAGTGAAAAAAGAAGCGATCGCTCAAGGTTATGTAGAAACTATCCTCGGTCGTCGTCGTTATTTTGATTTTACCAACAACAGTTTACGCCAATTAAAAGGTAGGAACCCAGAAGATATTGATTTGACTAAATTGAAGAATTTGGGTGCTTATGATGCAGGTTTACTACGTTCGGCTGCTAATGCACCGATTCAAGGTTCCAACGCTGATATTATCAAAATTGCGATGGTGCGACTGCATGAGGTTCTGCAAAAATATCAGGCGCGTTTATTATTACAAGTTCACGATGAATTGGTATTTGAAATCCCTCCTGATGAGTGGGAAGAATTACAACCGCAAATTAAATCCGTGATGGAGAACGCAGTACACTTAAGCGTACCTTTGTTGGTGGAGGCGCGTGCGGGTGAAAATTGGATGGAGACGAAATAAGTTGAATATCCAGATTATAAGGGAGTGGAGACTGGGTAAGGGTTCTCAAATTTTGGAGCTTCAAACCCAATGATCGATCCCTAGTGCCTTTTAGTTATTCCCGTAAGTAAAGCCACTTTTTCGAAAAGATACTAGGCTCAAGTTAAAGCTTTGGTTAAATCTTGCTTTTTGTAGTCAAAAATACTAATATAATGAGCCAATTAGTATAATAATATTTATTGTCAAGAGAGTAATCACTCACGCCACTATAAATCTATAATTCAAGAAAGCTTTTTTAAATAAACCTTGTATAGATACTGGAGGGTAAAACAGTAACAAAATTCTTTAGGAATTTTGAACTTGTTTTTACTCGCCTTTTTTTATATCAGCAGTGGCTGTGGGCTAGGCAAAACCCTGGGCAATACTTGTCGGTTAAGGGGAAAAGGGGAAGGGGAAAAGGGAAAGAAAAAACCTTTAACCCTTACCCTTTAACCTTTTCCCCAAACCAAATTCTGAGTTCAAAATGCACAAAGCGAGTAGTATTGAAACCCTGGGAAGCTAGTTTCTAGTTTTGAATGTATAAGTACTAAGAGAACTAATGAATTTTTGCACTAAATGGTGCTGATACCAATTCACTAAAATTTTGAAACAGATCCAAATCCAGAAACCCTTGTCAAATATGGATTTATTAATTTTGAATTTTGAATTGGTATGAGTTTGTTCTGCAATTCTTATAGTAATTGTGCATGAAGATGCGCGAAACTATATGAGGAATAAAACTCACAAGGGATTTTATTATGTATCATCGTTGGCTTTTATCTGCTCTAGCATTTTTTTTGAGTGTAACTTTAGTTGCTTGCAACACTGCTAGTACTCAAAAGCTACCAAGAAAAGTAGCAAATACTACTGAAACAATTAACGCCAATTCGCAGCAATTACCAAAAAAATCAGCAACAAGAGTTGTTGCCCTTTCTTCTCTATCAGCTGATATTATCGTTCAACTTGACCAAACAAAAATTGTCGGAATTACTGGTAGTAAATTATTTAAAGATGACTCTCGTTTTAAAAATATTCCTCGTGTTAGTGAAGGTCAAAATGCTCCTAATTTAGAAAAGATTGTGGCACTCAAACCAGATCTAGTTATTGGTGCAGAAGGTTTTTCTAGTATTCCAATTCAAAAAATTAAGCAATTAGGAATTCCAACTTTGCTTACCCAGGTTAATAACTGGGAATCTCTAGAAAACTTGACTAAAACATTAGCTAAATTAATTGATGCCGATCCTCAGCCTTTGTTAAATCGTTACAAAACTTTCTTGCCAAATCAGTCTAATCAGAGCCTTACGGCTTTGGTGCTAGTTAGTCGTCAACCAATTTTAGCACCCAATAAAAATAGTTGGGCGGGAGATGTACTAATGAAATTACAGGTCAAAAATGTGGCAGCAGAATTACAAGGAAAAAGTCCAGTTGGTGGTTATGTGACGCTTTCGGCTGAGAAAGTTTTAGAGGCAAATCCAGAGGTGATAATTTTGGTTAATCCTCCCCAAGCTAATTCCGAAGCAGGGCTTTTAGATTCTTTGAAAAATGAGCCTTTTTGGAAGCAATTGCAAGCGACTCAAAAGAACCGAATTTATGTGTTTGATTATTATGGTTTAGTGAATCCAGGTAGTATAGATGCTATAGAAAAAGCTTGTCAGCAGCTGAAGCAAGATTTGTTTGGATTAGAGCGTAGTTAGGGTAATAAATATAATTTAAAAGTGGACATCGTTTTGTCTCACGTAGAGGCGCAGAAAGAGTTAAGAGATTGTTTTAATCTTTTACAGAATTGATTGGTTTTTGACGAGATGAGGTATTATTTTTACCTTCAAAAAAGCCTCCTCCAAGACTACGGAAATATAGCCCGCCTATGGTGAGCAAAAAACCGACATATGCCACGGCTTGAACGACATAAATTTTGTCACTGTAGCCAAATAAAGATTTGAGAATAATGCCAGGAAATTGTTCGTCTGGCAAAATTGTGGAAGTGTTTGAAACCATTGGTCCCAAAATACAGGAGTGGATTTTAGTAAAGCGTTCGTAATAGAAACAAAGGCTTTGTGTCGCGCGACTGCTAAGGGCAAAGTTAGCCACAGCGTCATCAAAATTTTTTAAGGCTGAAACTACTAACCCAGCGACAATCAATACTAATAAAACGCCCATTACCTGAAAAAACTGGCGGATATTAATTTTGATGCCCCATTTAAATAAAAGCACACCTATGGCGATCGCTACTGTTAAACCTGCAACTGCGCCGATGCTGGGTATTAATCCTTGTTGAAAGTTAGCAGCAATGAACAGAACAGTTTCAAAGCCTTCCCGAACAACAGCAATAAAAACTAAACTAAAAACACCCCAAGCGGCATTTGAGTTTTGTTTCAGTGCTTGTATAACTGCTCCCTCAACTTGCGCTTTCATAAATTTGGCTTGTTGAGTCATCCAGATTAGCATCCAACTGAGCATTGCGATCGCTAATACACTAAATACACCTTCCAGTAGTGGCTCAACTACGGAAGTATATTGAGGATTAGCAGCTCCGACTACTTGAATTATCCAACTGAATAGCACACCTATCAAGGCACTAACGGCAATACCAATACCGACACCGGCATATACCCAAGATTTCAGATTGGATTTTTTAGCTTTTTTCAGTAAAGCTAGCACAATTCCCACAACAAGGGCAGCTTCTACTCCTTCTCGGAGTGTAATCACAAAAGTAGGTATTGCAGTACTAAAATTCATTTTTTGTTATTAATCATTAGTTATTAATCATTTGTCATTAGCCATTAGTCATTAGTCATTTGCAAATGACTAATGACTAATAACTATTAACTATCTAACTAAAATCACGTAACATCTTTTTCAGTTCGAGATTATGCATCTCTTCTTGCCCTATCATGCCACGAGCAAATTCTTCTAGATAAACGCTGGCATCGTTGACAGTTTCCAGGAGACTTTTATACAGATCTAATGCCTTTTTTTCATGCGATAAGCTTTCTGCCAAAATATCTTTGACTGTATGCTTGTAGGTTTCTTCCATTGAGGCAATTTTTAAGGAGGGATGCCCATCTAAACCTGTGAGAATTTCTCCCACTTGTTGGGCATGAAGCAAAGATTCGCTTGCCTGTGCTTTAAAGAAAGCTACTATGGGAATGCGGTTAGGGCCAGTCACCATTAACGAATAATGTGTATAGCGTACTACTCCTGCTAGCTCAAACTCCATGATGGCGTTCAGTAGGTCAATGGTCTTTTTCTGGTCAAGTTCTTGCATCAGTTGTTGGTTGAAGTGACGAATAAAGTGTAATTAGTTAGGAGTTATGAGTTGGAAATTGAGTGTAGAAAGTTAGGAGTTATGAGTTGGAAGTTGATAATTTCTAAATTCTTAAGTTTTAACTCCTAACTCTTCACTCTTGGCTTTTAACTCTTAACTATCTCCTAATTTTAAACTCCTTACCCTAAGCTTCCCATTAAATTAAAGTGTTATCGTTGTACTTGGGAACTGGATTTATCAATCACTTTTTGAGAATTTTCCTCAATGGTTTTCACCAATTTGGTAACATCCTCAGGAGTCTTGACTGGTTTAGCTGGTGGAATTGCGGCAGGCCAAACTTTGATGAGTTCAGCAAAACTAGTATTAATTACTTTATCTGCTTCGGGGTCTTGTTGAGCTACTTGGCTAGAAATTCCTTTGTATAATTCATTGGCGTAAGTGACAAATCCACGAGAGTCTTGATACTCAATTGCTGCGGATATCTTACCATCTGCGATCGCCGCACCATATTCGGAATTAGCTGCATCCAGTAATTCGTTAATTACCTGTAATACAAATCCTGGTTGTGAACGTTCAGCTGGTGGTAAAGCTGCGATCGCTGTGTCAACTGCTGCCACTGAAGAAGTAAAATTAGTTTTAACTTTGCTATCCTTGGGACTAGATTTTACTAAATCTTGCAAACTCACCAAAGTTGTCTTAAATTCTTTAACTTTGCGCTCATTAAGTTGGTCTTCTACATCAACATAAATCTCCTCAACTGGATGCCCAATATGAGGTTCTGCCTGTTTCGGCTGATTTTGATCTAGCAGTTCTTTTGCTACTAAAAGATGTCCTTTCATTAAGCCTAATTTAGACATGTAGTCAACATCTTTTGCTTCACCTGTAAGTACTACATCTTGAACACCAACCTGGTCTTTAATTTGGTCGAACTGTTCCTGAGTAATCACTTTTTTTGTCACTAAATCTTCTGGACTACCGTAGGGTCGATTCGCCTGAATTTTGTTAGATAAAGCCGGAATACCCAGCTTGGCTTCAAATTTATCTAATTCTGACAATATAGCAGTATTAATGTTGATTTTTTCTTTACCACCGTGACCGCTATGACTGCTATTATTTGCTGCTGCCTCTGTAGCTTGAGGAGTAGCAACTGGGGCTGAGGGATTTTCTGCGGTTGGTGTACTACTACAGGAACTCAAGGTAATTATTGCCGCAGTCGCAACAGTTAAACAGATATAGCTGATTTTTATCATTTTTGCTCCTAGCACAATTTAAATTTATTAATCGCCGTCTTGCAAACTACAACCTGAAGGTGGTTTGTTTGACGCATTGTCATAGATTGTACTTTCGCATATAATGACATTTTTTATCAACTAGTTATTTAAAATTTTCAGGAATTAATGACGAATTACTTAGCTTATGATTTGCTTGAGTAGCAATAAGTAATAATTTTATTAGGAATTGTTAACAGTTTTTTGAGAGTTACTATCAGCAACTACTTCAAATTGACCCATACAGCCATTTTCGGCGATCGCATCTTGATGCGGATGAAACATATACTTACCTGGGTAGCGAAAAGCAAATTCTAAAATGTGCCTTTCTGCTATACCCATCGTAATCACATCACTTTTTTCACTCTTCTTCATACTCATGCCGTAGCGATAGACATCAAAAAAGTTGGCGTGGAGGTGAAAGGTGACTGCCGGATCGTATTCAATAATGTTGAGGACGTAAAGCCGAATCAACTGATTTTGATAAATCGGAATTGGATGATGCATGTAGTGATGAGGCAGGCCGTTAAAGGCGTAATAGTCATTATGGCTATCATCATTCACGTCATACCCAGACATCACTAGTACAATTTCATCAGCTGGCGGACGGGGAGTAGGAGGATCGATGATAAACATCCCGTACAGTCCCTTGGCGATGTGACGGGTGACTGGTTCAATATGACAGTGGTATAAGTGAACGCCATAAGGTTCGGCATCAAATTCATAAATTGTGGCTTTACCGTTACTGACTGGACGAATACCATCCATTTCTGCCGGATGAACGCCATGAAAATGCAAGGAGTGAGAATGTCCAGCATTATTGAGAAAAAGTACTCGCACGCGATCGCCTTGTTTGGCCCGTAGCGTTGGCCCTGGTATGCGGCCGTTTAAATCCCAGATGTTGTAAGAAACAGCACTATTGAGTTGAACAATGGAAGTACCCGCAGTTAACTGAAATTCTCTGATAGTACGCCCATTTTCTTGCTTCACCGTCCCATAATCAAAATCCCTTAGCATCTTCATTGGGTTAGCAACGTTGTCTGATGCTTCCATATCGAGTGGTGGCACTTTGACCATTGACCGACTTTGTAGATTCAACGTTTGCCAAAGTGCAGCTGCACCAGTCACTCCCACACCTGCTAAGCCCAGCTTTAGTAATTGACGGCGACTCCAGAGCTTTTCTTTACCCAGAGCAAAGTTGTTGGGCATGACATTTAACAGTTAGCACCAAAAAAGAATTGAAAATTATTTGCAATTATCCTTGTGTATATTATATGAATTAAAAATTATTGTCAATAATTTTTAAGTGCTTCAAAAGTGTTACTAAAATTATTAGATTCAGATTGAGTTAGAATCTAGCTTGAAAAAGGAAGTAGGCAATGGGGTATATTCCTGATTGCTGATTGTGCCATTTTCTCATGATTTAGTGTCTTGGAAAACTCTAGCTAAATTTTTGGATTTTTCGCAGTATTTTTACTTAGCAATTGTATAAATAGTGTCTCAATAAGACTCATTTTTTGTACTTGGTCCTGATATGTCTAATGGTTTAACAGTAATTGGAATAAATACATTACATATCAGAATGCCTTTTTATTGAATGTCATTAATAAGTGATTGGTAAGGTGTAGCATATTTAATTAGCTGACAGATAAAATAAATTGCATTTAAAGGATTTTTTGATATTTAGCAACATCATGATTTCTAATTTTTAATTAATTTTGATTTGTCATGTTCGTGTTAATCAAAACCATATGTCATTGTTGTGTTATTTGTATGGACTTTGCGTGTAGATTTCTGATCGCCATTAGCCAATATTGAAAGGATAGTATAGTATTCACTAAGGGCAAATTACCCAAGACATTTGATACACACTTGTCAAATTGGAACTCTATCGTATATCTTTTTGCAATCAATCTGTATCATGCCCTTTGATTGATGAATTACCCAAACTAATGATGCGAGGTCAAAAATGAGTACTCTTTCTCATATTTCAGTATTGCAGAAGACCGCAAGTATTACCTTGTCCAAGCCTGTGCAGATAACGCTTTATATGCTGCTATCTTCTTTGATTATCTGGACTGCCTTGTTCTCCAACTATCCTGCGGCGCACAATGCAGCACATTCAGCACGTCACCACACTTTAGGCGTTGCATGTCACTAAATTATCTAATTCCAAAATTTGACTGCTGGATTAGATAATGGTTTGACACCTAATAAAGTTATCAAAACGGAATTCAGGAGTCAGTCGTCAAAATTCATTTTAAATTTTGGCGACTGGTGGCTACATAAAGGGAGTTTTTGGACTCCAATCAAATAATAGATTTGTTGGTCGTTAATTAGTAGCATGTTGCAATCCACAAATCTGTGATTTTGACTTTTCAATTGTTCTTCAGCCTAAGCTTTTATGAAAAAAAATCGACTTTTTGGAGTTATCAGTGCTGTTTGCATCACTTTGTCAATTATTTATTCCTTGGTAGGGAATACTCAAATTCCTAGTTCTAGAGTGTTACTCTCTACCAATCCACCTTTAGAACGTATTCTTCCCTTTGAAGCAGGAACAGAAAAACATCAATCTCCTGTTACCCTGACACTACAAGCTGTTAATGCTGCGGGTAAATCGTTAGAAAATGCCAAAATTAGCTTAGAAATTTTGACGCCACCATCTAGTCCTTTGTTAACAACAGATTTTCCGATTGTTGAGGGAACAAAACTGTTGCAATTAAATGCCGTTGCTCCTGATGGTAAGCTAGAAATTCAGCAGATGTTACCCATCCGGGGAAATTATCAATTACTAGTTAAAGTGTCACCTTTGGTAGCAAATGCCTTTGCTCCCTATGAGCAAACTTTAAATCTTAATGTCCGAGAAAATCCAGTTAAGTATAAATATTTTGTTGTTATCGCAGCTATTTTACTATCAGTTGGATTGTTGGGTGGTTGGGTTATTGGCGGACAACAAGAACTACAACAAGGAGAAATTGCACCCCAGTCAGTACGCCTTTTATTAAGTACGTTGACAGTAGTAGCGATAGTAACTCTACTATTTATTAACATCAGTGCAGAAGTGGCCGAAGCTCATGGCAGTGGACACAACTCAAGTACTACCGAAGCCATAGCACCATCATCTCAAAAGTCGCAAGGATTAGAAATCCAACTCCAGGGAGATAAAAACGCGACTGTCGGTAAACTTGCAAATTTAGGGTTACAGGTGAAGGATACCACCACAGGACAACCGATTAAAGATGTAACCTTACAGGTAAAAGCGATCGCTCTTGAAGATAATTTAACAGTCTTTGCCTACAAAGGACTTACCGATCAAGAAGGTCAGTTAACATGGCAAGAGCAATTTTTTGATGGTGCGCCTCACAAAGTTGAGGTAGAAGCAACTCCCAACCCAGGATCTAGCCGTCAATTTACACCAGTAAAAGTAGCACAAGAAGTTGAAGTTGAGGCGATCGCACCACCAATTTATATCCGATTGATTGGTTTATTCTATTTTACTGCTATTGTCGGTATTGGTATGGGGATTGGATTGCTAATACAGCATCGACGAACACCACAACCAAGGGAAAATTAGTCATATCAATGCTTGACTAAGAATTCCAGCGAAAATAACAATGTGCATTAAGTAAGTAAGCAAGCAAGAAAAAATCAAACTATATTACGCAATGTCAAACGAATGAAATTGTCTTGTAGTAAGCGGTTATAGCCCTTACTACAAGCCTTTAATTATTAACGCTTGATATTTATTTATGCTCAACAGACAATCAGTACTTGAAAAATATTTTCCTCCTATTTGGCTACGATTTTTAATTATTATTTTGTTAATATTAGGGATATTTTTTCGCTTCACCTATCTCGATCGAAAAGTCTACTCCCACGATGAAGCATATACCTCATTACGAATTTCTGGTTACACGAAGACAGAATTTATTCAACAAGTCTTTAATGGAGATGTGTTTGCTGTTGGAGATATACAAAAATATCAACAGCCTAATTCTGAAAAACGTTTAATCGATACAATCAACTCTTTGGCGGTGGAGGATGCTCAACATCCTCCACTTTATTACGTGATGGTTAGATTATGGATGCAATTTTTTGGCAATTCAGTAGCGACTACAAGAAGCTTGTCAGCCATAATTAGCCTGCTAGCCTTTCCTTGCATTTATTGGCTGTGCTTAGAATTATTTCAGTCATCCGTAACGGCATGGATAAGCGTAGCTCTTCTAACAGTCTCACCTTTCCATGTGCTGTACGCCCAAGAGGCAAGGGAGTTCGGTTTGTGGATGGTGACTATTTTGTTAGGGAGTGCTGCATTGCTGCGGGCAATAAGGCTGGGTAGCAAGCAGCTTTGGGGGATTTATGCAGTAACAGTGGCACTAGGATTGTACACCTTTTTGTTTTCTGGGTTGCTGGCGATCGCCCACGGCATTTATCTATTTGCAATTGAACGCTTTCGATTCACTAAAACCGTTAAAGCTTATCTAATAGCAACTAGCGTCGGCTTTTTCGCTTTTGTTCCTTGGATTTTAATTGTTATTAACAGCTTGTCTGAAATTGAACGGACAACAACTAGTGCTCAAACCAGACAATCTCTGTCAGTTTTGGTTTCTGGCTGGATTGGTAATATTAGCTATTTATTTGCTGATTTTTGGCGTTACGAACCATTTTTTCCAGACTTGAATTTGCCAGTTTTGCGCTGGGGTCGATTTTTAATTCCCTTAATACTAATCTTGGTAGTATATGCATTCTTATTTCTTTATCGTCAAACAGAAAAACAAGTTTGGTTATTTGTTTTTATCTTAAGTGGAGTATTTACTTTAGTTCTCATCTTGCCTGATTTAATTATTGGAGGTAAAGTCAGTCTGCGACCTAGATATGTGACTCCATGTTATGTAAACATTCAGCTAGCTGTTGCTTACTTACTAGCGGCTCAAATTATTTCTTCTAAGTTAATAGCCCGCAAATTTTGGCAATTAGTAATAGTAGTACTAATTTCCAGTGGAGTTATATCCTGTGCTGTCAGTTCTCAAGCCGAGACATGGTGGAATAAAAGCAGCCATGCCAATCCTCAAATAGCTCGTATCATCAATCAAGCTAACAATCCACTATTAATTAGTAGTAATTATTCCCTAAATATTGGCGATCTCATGTCTCTGATTCATCTCCTAGATAACAAAGTGCAGATGCAATTGGTAACTGAACCAAGCATACCAAACATTCCCGATAGTTTCAGCGAGCTATTTGTGTATAATCCTTCTCAAAGATTTAGATCTGAGCTTGAGAAGAAATACAAACTAGTCGATGTTTTTAAGTATAGTAGGCTGTGGCGGCTAAAACAGAAAAGCAGCTAAATTTTATACATCATATCATTTGGATTCCCCAGAACTTAGTGTATTTATTTAAGTAGAATTTTATTATTTTCCAGATCGTAAAATTAAGATTTATTGAGAAATTAACAAAGTAATGCTGACAAAAATTGCTGTTGAAAAAATTCTTGAGCGTGCTTTGATGGGGTACGATTTATCTCCCGAAGAGGGGGTGCTATTGTTACAACAAACCGAGCCGGAAGCGATCGCTGCAATACGTAATATATCTGATACTCTACGCCACGCACAAGCAGGTGATACAGTTACTTACGTAATAAATCGTAATATCAACTTTACTAATATTTGCGAGCAACACTGTAGTTTTTGTGCTTTTCGTCGAGATAATGGTGATACAGGTGCATATTGGTTAGATTCGGCACAAATTTTGGAAAAGGCTACAGATGCAGTGCAACGGGGTGCGACGGAAATCTGTATGCAGGGGGGATTAAATCCACAAGCACAAATCAACGGCAAATCTTTGCCCTACTACCTCAAACTAGTAGAAACCATCAAACAGGAATTTCCCCAGATACATCTACACGCTTTCTCTCCCCAGGAAGTGCAATTTATCGCCAGACTTGACGGACTTGAATACGCTGATGTCATCGCTGCTTTACGAGATGCTGGTGTTGGCTCAATGCCAGGAACCGCAGCAGAAGTGTTAGATGATACAGTCAGGCGAATACTGTGCCCAGAAAAGATTGATACAGCCACTTGGTTAGAAATTATCAGCACCGCTCACAAATTAGGCCTCCATACCACCAGTACCATGCTATCTGGGCATATTGAAAGCCACGAACAGCAAATTGGGCATTTAGAAAAACTGCGATCGCTGCAAAAAACTGCCATCGAAGGGGGATATCCAGCACGGATTACAGAGTTTATTTTATTACCTTTCGTTGGGCAAGAAGCACCCAAACCCTTGCGTCGCCGTGTCGGACGCGACCAACCAGTTTTGCAAGATGCACTACTACTAGGGGCTGTAGCGCGGATTTACTTAGGAAATTGGATTCCCAACCATCAGCAGAGTTGGGTAAAACTGGGACTTGCAGGTGCAACAGAAGCCTTAGTTTGGGGTTGTAACGATATCGGCGGCACCTTAATGGAAGAACACATCACCACAATGGCAGGTGCCTTGGGCGGTACATGTATGGAAGTGGAAGCATTACAAACTGCGATCGCTTCTTTAGGACGACCTTACCAACAACGGGATACTCTTTATCAAAGAGTCATTAGTCAAAACCCTTCGGGTAGACAAAAGGGTAAAGTTTAAAGGGAAAGGGGAACAACAACGGAAAACGAGAAAGGTTAAAGGGAAAATGAGGGATCTTCCCTTTGCCCCTTGCCCCTTGCCCTTTGCCCTTTTCCCCTTGGCAAAGCCATCTCCCCCACTAAATTGATCCCCAAGATACCAATACAGGATACGATGGACGTTGATTTACGTATTCTTTTAGTTAATGCATATGAAGCGATATTGGTCGCGTCTGCTTGCGCTGGTTTTGGTTGTATCTATCGGCTTGATGGGTTGTTCTGGCAGTCCAGATAGTTTGACTGGCGATTATCGCCAAGACACTTTGGCTGTTGTCAATATCATGAGAGAAGCCATAAATTTATCACCAGATTCACCAAACAAAGCAGCAATTCAAGGAGAAGCGCGTCAAAAAATTAATGACTTTTCAGCTCGTTACCAACGGGCTAACTCTGTTTCTGGTCTTGGCTCCTTTACAACTATGCGAACAGCTCTCAACTCCCTAGCTGGACACTACAGTTCTTACCCAAATCGTCCAGTACCCGAAAAACTCAAAAATCGCTTAGAGAAGGAGTTACAGCAGGTAGAAACAGCACTCAAGCGTGGCGGTTAACTCTTAACTATTACCTATTCCATGATTAAGAGTCAGCAGTCTCAAGTTTTGATTCTTCAATCCTGAGTGGAGGCGGAGTGTCTCCAACTCCACTCTTGACTAAGTTCTCAACTTAATCTTAGTCTAAGTTGAAAATTTTAAATTTTATACTAAACTAATTTATACTCCCTTAGACGTTGTTTGAAAAGTGTTTCGCTGTGACTTTAGGCACTTCTAGATCCTCCCTAACCCACGCCAATCGCTTCACTTGGGGAGACCTCAAGACCGCGCTGGCTCCTCTTAAAAAGGGGGGACTGGAATCAAAGTCTCCCTTAAAAAGGGAAATTTAGAGGGATCTAAAACTTTTGATACCAACAAGAGGACTTTTCAAACATCCTCTTAAAGAATGTCTAATAGCTTCTACATTAAGAGGAAAGAGATTTATAGTATATATTTTGACTTTGAAAAAATTTTTTAAGTGTAAGTAACAGTATCTTTAATTCAAAAATCCCATTGATTCTGCGAGATTTTCAATAACTAAGGTACGGATAGAGTCTAGCTAATACCAGGGTAAAGTTGCTCTGTATTTATATGTTTTATATTCAAGTTTATGTATTTATGTGTTTAGAAAAAAATATGGCAACAGAAATAGATATTTGGCAGTCTTGAAAAAGTAGGTTTTAAAACCCTGATTACTCAACTATATAATTTGATACAAGTTGCTCATAACCATCTGAGTTGGAGTGATTAATTTTTGTGTCCATCTACTAGCAGCTATGTTTAATCGTCCTTTGAACGTTGCAAGATCAACATTATTTTGGCGACGCCTATTCGCTGTGGTTTTCAGTAGTAGCTCATTACTTTCCAGCTTTGGGAGCCAACCAGCCGCATCGCAAGTAACCCAGTATTGTCAGTTATCACCAGGGGCGGCGCAAGAAAAAGAAAAGTTACGTTTATCAGCCCTCAAAGGCAATCAAAATGCCCAGGCTGGATATCAAAAAATATTACAAGAACAGGCACAGGAATTACGAGAATGTCGTAACCGGACTTGGCCACAAATCCAAGCCCTTTGGTTGCGCTTGTATCCCTGTGATATTCAGCCAGGAACAATCGATCTGGTTATGGATCGGATTGTCAACGGTGGCTATAACCAAGTTTATTTAGAAGTATTTTACGATGGGCAGGTATTATTGCCAGCAACTGCTAACCCGACTGTTTGGCCTTCTGTGATTCGTACTCCAGGAACAGAAAACATCGATTTACTGTCTCTAGCGATTCAAAAAGCTCGGCAACGGGGTTTGAAGGTCTACGCTTGGATGTTTACCACAAATTTCGGCTATACTTACGCCCAGCGAAAAGATAGAGAAGCTGCGATCGCTCGCAATGGCAAAGGTCAAACGAGCTTATATGTTGTAGATAATGGCTCTCAACTATTTATCGACCCCTATAACCCCCAAGCAAAACGCGATTATTACCAATTAGTACAGGAAGTTTTACGCCGTCGTCCAGATGGCTTGTTATTGGACTACGTGCGCTATCCCCGACAAGCAGGAAGCGATTCTATCGCCACCAAAGTCTCAGATTTATGGCTATTTAGTCCTGCAATTCAAGAAGCTTTATTTAAACGGGCACAGAATTACAAGGGACTGGACTTAATTCGCCGCTTTTTGAGCAAGGGATATGTCACCGCTGGAGACGTAGCAGAAGTTGATAAACTTTATCCTCAAGAAAGCGAACCTCTTTGGCAAGGACGCATTCCCCCAACAGCTGAAAAATCGATTCAGCCTGCAACTAATAGACAACCACTTTTACAGTGGGAGTTGTGGCAACTCGCCGTTGCCCACGCCATGCAAGGAATTTTAGATTTTGTCACCATCGCCAGTTATCCAGCAAAACAGCAAGGTATTCCCACAGGAGTGGTGTTTTTCCCTGATGGTAACCAAACTGTCGGACAAGGCTATGATTCTCGTTTGCAACCTTGGGATAGATTCCCCACAACACTGGAGTGGCATCCCATGTCTTACGGGACTTGCGGTAATGCCAGTTGTATCGTGTCTCAAGTGCAGCGAGTTTTGAGTATGGCAAAACCAGGTACGCAGATAATCCCTGCTTTAGCCGGTCAGTGGGGAAAACCTGTTAGTAATCGTCCACCCCTAGAAGTGCAAATGCAAGCACTTCGGCAATTCGCCCCCCAACTCAAGGGAGTTAGCCATTTTGCCTATTCTTGGCAATATCCTCAGAATGATAGCGATCGCAAATTTTGTCGCAATCGCTAAGGGACTTCCAGTTAAAAAAATATCCCATCCCTGCGGGACGCTCCGCGAACGTAGGGGCGTACACCTGTCATTAGTGTCAACTTAAGCTCAAACACGCAATTTTATTTCGTTTTAGATCCCCCAACCCCCTTAAAAAGGGGGCACAAGATTCTAGTTCTCCCCTTTTTAAGGGGGGTTAGGGGGGATCGAAAATCTAGGTGGTACATCGACAAATGTTCAAATGCTTATCAGGCTAAGCTTTCACGTTAAGTTGACACCCATGCACAGGTGTGCGCCCCTACAAATGTACGAATAATTTGGGATAATTTATTTTTTGGAAGTCCTTAACCAGAATTCTGAATTTTGAAATTAAGTTAAGGTCAAGTCCTCTGGAGTATTACAGTTAAACAGCATTTCTGGTTCTGGTAGAGGCAAAACTTCTACAGGATATTGCTGCAACCACTCCTGAAACGATCGTCCCCCTTGGTTGATAAAATCCAGAAGTTGTGGCAAACAGCGACGGCGATAAAAACCACACAGAGGTTCCCAGCCTTTGGGATGATGAGCTAAAGCTGCGATCGCATCATCCCCCACAGTATCAAGTCTAGTTGCCCATTCTTCCAACACCTCAACCCGCAATCTCGGTAAATCGCAAGCCAGCAACAACACCCATTCTGTCTGTACTTGGGCTAGTCCTTGGGCAAACCCAACTAAAGGCCCGTGTGTTTGGGTAGAAGCAGAAGGCAAAGGTACTTCCTGGATAAACTGACAACCAGACAAAAGCAAGTCTTGATAGCGTTCTGGCCAGGAAGTTACTACATAAACAGTATCAGCACACCCTTTGGCAATGTCACAAACTCGCTGCAACAACGGCACTCCTTGAAGGGGAATCAGGGCTTTATCCTGACCCATACGAGAACTATTGCCCCCAGCTAAGACAATTGCCGTTAATTTGCAGCAAGTAAACCTAACACCGCTGCCTTCTTCATTTTTACCCACTCTCTACTCCCTAATCCCTACTCCCTACTCCCCTATTCTGACTTTGCTGGACTTGCTGCAATAACCGCTCTACACTTTCTGCTGGTGCAAGACACTTCAAACCTTGGCAAACTAACCCAACACTTCCCTCTGGTAAATCAGATACCACAGCAAACACGGCACTCGGCAGAAAGTTGGGGAGCAGAGAGTTTAATTGCTCTGTTGTACTGCGAATCAAAGTTGAATTACGATACCAATCCAAGGCTGTAAACAAGCTCGGACAAGCTTGGGGAGCGCGATGCATCACACTCTTAAAAGCTTTTAAACCTTGTTCAGCTAAATCTAAATAATGTAGATTATCGGTGAGTAAGGCCAGACGCACAAGGTTAGCGATCGCTACTCCATTCGCTGATGCTGTGGCGTTATCGGCGTAACTCCGCTCTCGCACAATTAAATCTTGACTAGAATCACTTGATGCGTTATAGTATCCACCTAATTCCACGCTCCACAGAAATTCATTAAATTCATCTTGGATGGCGATCGCTGTTTCTAACCATTGCTTATCCTCAGGGTTGGAAGCTTGTAAATCCAAAAGAGCTTTGATAAAAAAGGCGTAGTCTTCAGACTGGGCTAAAACGGTTGGTTCACCTTGATAGTTCAGTCGGTGGAAGCGCCCATCAACAAACTGACGATCTAAAATGAAATTTGCCGCTCGTGCCGCTAATTCCAGGTATGATGGTTCTCGGAATACTCCCGCAGCCTTAGCCAGCCCAGAAATTATCAAGCTATTCCAAGCGACAATCATTTTCGTATCTGTCACTGAGGGAATGCGACCTGGCCAGTTAGTGGTTTTTGCTTCTTGGTTGTTGCGAGCAGGGGGAAAAGTTTCGAGGGACTCAGGACTAGCGCCATAACGAGCTCTAAACAGTTTGCTTAGTGCTGTTTCCAGTGTTGCGCTCAGTTGCCCGATATGGCGTCTTTGCAAGACATTCTTGCCTTCAAAGTTTCCATTAGGAGTTACCGTAAACTGTTGTTGTAATTCCGTAAGTTCTTCAGGGGTTAGCAATTGTTGTAGTTCGCTGTAACTCCAGACGTAAAAGGCTCCTTCCTCTGGCTCGACTGTTGTGGGTTCGGTGAAGCTGTCAGCATCTTGAGCAGCATAAAAGTAACCTTCAGGCGCGGTCATTTCCCGCTTCAGCCATTGTATAGTACCAGCGATCGCCCTTTCAAAAGCTGGCTCTTGTATTCCTGCACTCCACAAACCAGCTAGATACTCGACAATTTGTCCATTGTCGTAGAGCATCTTTTCAAAGTGGGGTACTGTCCAAGTCGGGTCAACAGTATAGCGATGAAACCCACCGCCCACATGGTCATAAATCCCTCCCAGTGCTAGGTCTAGTCCCCGCTGGGTACAAACTTCCTTGCCATCATATCGAGATTCAAAATTAAATCGAGTTCCTCGCAGTGCTAATTCTGCGTAGGGGATCATCGGAAAGCTATTGCCAGTTTGATTAGGAGTAATTATGCTTGTGCTGGTTTCCCAACCTTGTCGGAGAAATTCATGGTCTTCTAGCTCATTAGTTGTAGCGTCTTGCAATACCGCAGATGTGAGCAGCGACTCAATAATTATGGCTTTGCGTTGCTGTAAATCTTTTTTTTCTGTATCGTAGTAACGACGTAACGCTTGTAGCACTTCTAAAAAGCCAGGACGACCATAGCGTTGGTCTACAGGAAAATAAGTACCAGCATAAAACGGCACTAAATCGTCTGGGGAAAGAAAGACATTTAAAGGCCAACCCCCTTGACCGCTCATCATCTGTAAAGCCTGCATGTAGATGCTATCGAGGTCAGGTCTTTCTTCCCGATCTACTTTGATAGGGAGAAAATTGGCATTCATGTACTTAGCGATCGCTAGATCCGAAAAAGCCTCGCCTTCCATCACAGTACACCAGTGGCAACTAGAGTAACCAATGGAGAGAAAAATCGGTTTATCTTGCGCTCTTGCAGTTGCAAGTGCTTCGTCACACCAAGGCCACCAGTCAATGGGGTTTTCGGCGTGTTTTTGGAGGTACAGGCTCTTAGCTTCAGCAAGGCGATTAGTCATAATCAAATGCAAGTAGTTGCCTTCTTTGCTCAGTCTACCCTGTTGTCAGGAATGTTCGTCTAGATTGCTATGTGCATAACAAAGAAACCCTAGAAGAAGATTATTCTTTGGTCATGAAAAAAATACAGTTCAGTTAAGGCCAAAAACTAAAACTGATATCGCTTGAGTTGAAAAGCGTAGACACCCTAAGGGTAGCCCAAGCGTTTTGGGATAAAAAACACTAATGTAAGTAAGTCGGTGCAATAAAACCAAACTGTGTGAATAAAAGAAAATAAGGCTCAAACTCTTTCTCCCCCTGCTCTCTGCTCCCTGCTCCCTGCCTTATCCCAACAATAATTATTTACGCCGACCTACTTAAGTTTTGAATATCACCTACAACTGTGCGATTTGGAAATTATTTTTACTCAAAAGTACGCAAAAGCAAACTGACGATAATATTTGTTGGCGTTTGGGGCACAGGTGATGCTGTTCTTGTCTGAACTATAGTATTCGAGCTAAGTCCTGCTATCAGGTGGAGCAAGAAGGTGATGATGGCGGCTTGTACAATTTTTTCCCGCATGGCACGTCTCTCTCTAGATGGATAGCATTTCAATTAGGACTGGTTATTCTAAATACACCTTGTACTATCGATTTACCGAATCTAACAAAAATAATTTGACAAATGTCGAAGGAAATCCTGAAGAAATGTTTAAAATGTTACTTTCATTTCATAGAATTTCCCAACCAAGTCAAATCACCACATCGCCAAAGTCATACAGCAAACGTTGAGATATGCCCTTGGCAACAGTTGGAGTTTTTCGATTGTTCTTCCCTAAACAGGGACATTTTGAAAGACAGCCTTTGCAGTTAAAAAGTGCCCTGAGTGCAACCGACGATCAAAAGGGTTAGAATTTTATTTCTTATCTCCCAGAGAACAGGAGAGTTAACAATTCAAAATTCAAAATGACGCTCGCAGACACGGCTTAGCTGCGCTAACAAAATTCACGCATTAAAGACAATTTCAGACGAAGAGGAGTGCGGTCTTGGGGTCTCCCCAAGAGGAGCAACTCCGGGGGATTTAAACCCCGACTGAAACTGGGGCTACCTGTAGAGGTAGGGGTCTTAAACCCTTTTATTTACGATAAACTCCAGTTTCTTGTTCTCATCGATAAAATGTATTTAATATAGCCACAAACACGCTTCCATGATTCCTATCGTTATTGAACAATCGGGTCGAGGTGAACGCGCCTTTGACATCTACTCACGGCTGTTGCGTGAGCGCATCATTTTTTTGGGACAACAAGTTGACAACAACATCGCTAACTTGATTGTTGCCCAACTGCTGTATTTGGATGCTGAAGACCCGGAGAAAGACATTTATATGTATATCAATTCTCCCGGTGGTTCAGTGACGGCTGGCATGGGCATTTTTGATACCATGAAACACATTCGCCCTGATGTCTGTACCATTTGTACTGGATTGGCAGCGAGTATGGGTGCTTTTCTCCTCAGTGCTGGTGCCAAGGGTAAGCGGATGAGTCTACCTCATTCTCGAATTATGATTCATCAACCTCTAGGTGGCGCTCAAGGACAGGCGACTGAGATTGAGATTCAGGCGCGGGAAATTCTCTACCACAAGCGGCGGCTAAACGAATATTTAGCCGAACATACTGGTCAACCAATCGAGCGTATTGCTGAAGATACCGAACGTGACTTTTTTATGTCACCAGAAGAAGCTAAAGATTATGGCTTGATTGACCAAGTAATTGACCGCCACGCTGCTGGTAGCCGTCCGGTAGCCCTTGTTTAGTTATTAATCATTAGTTATTAGTCATTAGTCATTAGCAAAATACAGAGGACTAATGGCTAATCAAAATCTTGCTAACATATCTGGCTGAGATAGCAGGAATTCAAGGAATTCCTGCTATTTTTTATTGGTGAGCAAACTACGCGATCGCTTCCCATAAGTTTTAATCAGATGTTCCCGCCCCTGGTCTGTTGTCCAGCCTAAGCGCTGCATTTCAAAATCTATTTTTTGACCTATTACTTTAGAGAAATTAAAAGGTTCCATACCTTAATTAGTATTTCAATAGCCTGTGTCTTTTGCCATCAGTCCTTACAAATCACAAATGACAAAAGACAAATGACTATTGACTAACTAAAATCCCGCTAGCGGGTCTGGCTGAGATTGGAGGTATTTGAGAAATCCGTGCAATTCTTCTTCAGTTAGCAAAGTGCGCCCCCGCTTGCCGTAGGTTTTAATCAGATGTTCGCGTCCTTGTTCTGGAGTCCAGCCTAAGCGCTGAAGTTCAACATCTGTTTTGGCAATTACATCGGATAAATCTACGGGTTCAGCTTTTTTCTTTCTCTTGCCTGTACTTATTTGCGGAACTGCATCCTCTTGAGGACTATAATTCCGAGGTGTAAATGGTGTGACATTACTGGCAGAAATTCCTGGAAAGGTTTGATTTTCTATCTGTTTACTAGATAGCATTTCCAAATTTTCGACTGGAGGATCAAATTCTAGTTGTCGGTTAGCAGCCAAAGCAAACTCTTGACCTAAATCTTGGCTATAGGTATCGCTTATGCTTGGCGCGTCAGCTGTCAGCTCTCTTGTGCTGTTGGCAGGTGGCGCATCTAAATTCTCGGTTGTTACTGGTTCTAGTTTGATATTCCGTTGTCTAGAGGAGGGTATGGATATTTCGTTGTCGCTGACAGCTGACCACTGAGGAGCAACAAATTCCTTACTTTTTGTAGGAGAATAAGTAGACTCACTCAATCCTCCTTTACTGTTCAACGAAGGATTTGGCTGTGCTTGAGAAATTGATTCCTGTGGTGCATTAGTAATTCCCAAAACCGTCAACGCCCTGGTTATGGCTTGGTCTTCTGCTGCTTCTATTGTTTCAGCTGCTGCCATACCCGTAGCACGGGTTACACCTTCAATTTGTACGCTTGCCCGGACAATATATTTTCCTTGAAAAATTTCAACTAATTCAGAAATCAGGCTGCCGTTGGGATACAAGCTCTGGAATTGAGCCAACATAGTACTGTTACCAATCTAAAGGGAGTGGGGAGTAGGGAGCAAGGGATCGGGAAGCAGGGGAGCAGGGGAGCAGGGGTGAAGAGTTTTTCCCCTCTGCACCCTGCCCCCTCACCCCCTGCCTCTTTCCCCATGCCCAATGCCCTAAAGTAATATTCTTGCTTTGCCCCGTGTCCCAATTGTAGCAGTAGCTCTTTTTTGAGGAAATTTTTGGCTGGTGACAACTTACCTGGGTAGTTTTGTCTGTAATGCTATACTATTTACCCAACTTAATGTCTATAACTATTTTGTGGAAGTGCGCTCTAAATCTACAATAATGAAGATAAGGTTCGCCCTCACTGCTTATTAAGCTGCTCGCCTAATTGTTACCGATTCTACGTGTGGAAAAATTGGGTTTACCAGCAGTTCCTCCTAGTTAAAAATCAGAGTCTAATGGCGTAAAATTACCTTCAATCTAGACAATCAAACACCTGTGGTTTTCACGCCACTTGACGGCAGTTGCTCATGGGGGAAACCACGCCAGTTGCTCATGGGAGAAACCACGCCAGTTGCTCATGGGGGAAACCACGCCAGTTGCTCATGGGGGAAACCACGCCAGTTGCTCATGGGGGAAAC
>NZ_CAWUDO010000072.1:0-44025 GCF_963920935.1 Nostoc sp. CCY 9925
ATTTTATCAGTTTTACGCTCCGGTTTTTTCTGAGTTTGTGAGAAATCCGGGGTTAGTGATGTGCAATCAGCGATTAAATTAGCGAACCAAATTAACTGGTGGTTTTGTAACGATCCAGAGAATGATGATCCAGTAGCAGTGCCAATTTTAGGCCGCAGTAAACGCGATGCACACCTTCAAAGTTTCTCTGCTTCAAAAGATTATCAAGAACATCGACAACGCGGACAGCCTCACTGGGGTGAGCGTTGGCTAGGTACAGCTTGTCCTCTCCAAGGTCAGATCAATAAGGATTTTGTTAGACAATTCTTAGGTAACAAAGCACTCAAACCGGGAACTGAACCCTGTCATACTCTCAAAAAAATGCCTAAAAGCGATCGCAGCAAGCGACGTAAAAACCTCGGTTCATCCTATTTGTGTCTATTCTTTGATAAATGCCCATCCCAACAGGTTTATCGTGATATGCCAAATGCTCGTGTTTGGATTACAACTCCTGGCGCGATGGCAATGGCAGGATTACCGCGTCATTTAGAGTTGCGCCCGATCAAAATCGGTGAACTCGTCAACGAACAATCAGATTTTGTGGTCTTTGATGAAATAGAAACAATAATCAAGTGGTTTGATGACACTTATGCTGAGGAGGTGGTTCTGACTGACGGTGGTAATAGCGGCGTTTTTGATGATATTGGCGTGAAAACTGAACAATTCTCAAAAACTAACCGTGTTATGCCCCCATCAACACAACGATGGACTGGTGCAGAACGTGATGCACAAAAAGCAATTACAGCAACACTAACCCTACTCGATAAACAGGTTGGACATCAAGTTCTCCGTAATTGGATCAAACGAGGTTACTTTACACCTAACTCCCTTCTGTTCAAATTTGCGCGTCGTCTTGCTGGATTGGAAGAATTTGAACCTTCTGATACATCTGAGGCAGTTTCAAGAGCAAATGCTCAACTTGTTGAGCCAATTGTGCGTTATTTTGATGACCTGCTTAACGAGGATGATCCCTTGCGGATGCAGCCTTCATCTAACCCAAACCGAGATCCAGTTTTTCGTCTGGCGCGTCTTATGCAAGAAATCAATAGTACTGGAGAAAGTGCTTCAGATGAGAATATCTACAGAGATTGCAGAGCCTGGATTATCGAATTTTTCCCAAATACAGAACAGTGTTTAGCGCAACTACGAACAGAATTGGAGAATCGCAATCAAAGTTCTCAACAAAAGGGACGTTCACCGAACGGGGATGAGCCAGATGTAGATACTGTTGAAACGTTGGCTTACCGCCTCCAATTTGCGCTGACGATCGCTCTTTTAGATCGGCACACTCGAATTGTCTTCTATGAATGGCACAACCGACCCCAATCAATCAACGATGAATCACCCCATCGTCGGATGCCTGCTGCAATGTTGAATATTTTGCCATTGCCTCCCACAGGACGGCAGTTTGGCACTTATTACTCCAGAGGAAATGATGACGATAAAAGATCCAGATATGGGAGCAATAATGCGCTGACGTTGTTTGCCTACACCAATATTGGACGCTGCTACATTTTAAACTTTCATCGTTTATTAACAGATTTTAACGGTCAACGTGGCCCCAATGTGCTGGCACTTTCTGGAACATCCTACTTACCAAATTCTACCAGCTTTCATGTTGGTAATCCGCAAGGTGTTTTAATGCCAGAACAGGGGGCGAGAGAGGCGATCGCTCAAAGTCATTTCAAATTTCTTCCCCAATTCAATCAAAAGAAAAAACCCCTCCGCATTTCTGGTAGCCCTGAACGGCAGAAAATGGGCTTGTTTCAGGAAATAGCGCGATCGCTCGTTGGTACTAACGGTACAGGTCATCTAGGACAAGAACTCAGAGAATTAAAGCGCCTTGGAGAAAATGATTTAAGTAACCACTGGAAGGATCGCGATCGCCTTCTTCTACTCGTCAACTCCTACGATCAAGCTCGTTGGGCAGCAAACGAAATTCGCAATTGCTGGTCTAGTAAGCAGGACGTTGTTTATCACCTAGTCCCTGACAATATAGAGACATACACGGAAGATAACTTTGATGAGCTAACGAAATTTGTCAAACCACCTGATAAGGGTGCGCTCAATCGTGCAGATATTGAAACTTTTGGGCAAATTAAGGGAGAGATTCTTGTTGCTCCTATGAATGCGATCGGGCGTGGTTTCAATATTTTGAATGCCAACGGTAAAGCCGCATTTGGTGCTATTTACTTTCTGACTCGTCCATATCCACACCCACATGATACACAGGCGATCGCCCAAGAAATGAACCGTCGCGCTTTAGACTGGGCGGATAAAGCAGACTTTCTCGCATGGCAACAAGGAGACGGAATTGTACAACGTGCAGAAAAGGTGCGCCAACTAGCGGCGCGTTACTGGCGATCGGTTGAGCAACGTTCTTACTATAAAACCCTGCGCGATAATCAGGAATTACTTGCTTTTCCACGGTTCGACCTCGCTGCAACCACAGCTGGGTTAGTTATTCAAGCCGTTGGTCGTCTTTTGCGTGGAGGTGTCCCCTTTCGTGGTTATTTTGTAGATGCAGCTTGGGCCCCCAAGAGTGCTGCGAAGATAGCTGATCCAGAATTATCTGAACTAGATACAGAAGAGACAAGTCTTCTGGTTGCTATGCTTCTACGAATCTGCGACTACGCCAGCGAGGAAAACACGGTGGGAAATGCGCTTTACAAGCCTCTAGCCGATGCATTGGAAAGAATTGAAGACCTGTATTGGTAAATTTTTTGTATAAAGGAATTCATAATGCCTAAAAAAGACGTGCAACCTCCTATTCTCTTACCTGCCAGAATGAATCTTGCAGAAAATGCTCTTACAGATTTGGAAATTGCGGTACTTGAGTTTCCATTTGCAGAAATTGTTGCGGACTTTCGTAACAGTATAGAAGAAGTTCTCTCACCTAATCGCAAGAAAAAGGTCTGGATACCATATCGACAGTTAAACAATGGATTGCTTGCCTGTGCATCAACATTGACACATGGTTTTGAATACTTTGATACGGGTGATTATCGAGCTTTAGCTGTAGGAACGCTTGAAAATCTGTTGCGAGTTCCAACTCCTGAGCAAATACATGAGTTAGTGATGATTTGGGCGCAGGAGTGGGCAAAGCAATTTGATGGTAAGGGTAAAGCAGATCAGGTGAATAGTGTTTGCGATCGCTTCCTTGAAAATATGACCATAATTCCTACTAATTGGAATTGGCAACCTATTACTCCAAAAACGCTCATTCAAAACATCAATGCTGAAAAAGGACTGGGATACCAAGCTATTCCTAGTTTCTTAGCAACATTGCTGCATGAAAAAAAATGTATTATTCGCTCCGGGCAAAGAGAGCAAGAAATCCAGTGGCGCAAGGTACAAGGCGATGGCTCAGGTCGTACTGGACTATTCTTAGTCAGTCAACCGTTTCCGGCACTGTACACAGATGACTATGGCAACGAAAGGGAAGGTTATTTTGTCTATCGCTTGGATTTTCGCGTTCAGACTCAAGCAGGGCGATTCAACCAAAATGGCAAGCTTCAACCGTGGATTTTTTTGCATTTAAGTTGCCAACGATATGCTCATGAGCCATTAATTGAAATGAATTATGGTCGTGATATCTCTGTACTGATGGGAATGAATGAGGAACGTTTATCTGGTTACGAAGTAGATTCGACTTTGATACGTCTTACCATTGAGAACAATGGAAGAGAAGATAGTAATCTGTGGAAATTTCAATTACCAAATCTGTTAGCTGCATTCAAAGCGCGTCCCATTGAAACAACCGATAACATTCGTAGTAACCCTTCTAGATACGGCAATTTAGATAATCATCCTAACTGGAATAGAGATGAATATTATTTAGTTCATGCTGAAGGATACAAGTATGAACATGAAAACCATAAAAGAGGACATAGTATTAAACCAGGATTTAGTTTACAGGAACGCGGTGATATTGTTGCTCAAGTATTAGAACTTTTAAACGGTGTTTTGATACCTGATGATCCAATGCAATCTGATATTCCTGCTCCATCTGGCCAAAAAACACCCTTGGCGATGCGTGATTACGAATATATTTCTCAACCTCCAAGTTTTACAAAACAACAAAAAGAAAAGCTGACTGAAAAAGAAATTAAGCAACGTGTAAATAACCGTCGTCAAGAAAGACAAACGATCATTGCTGATGCTATTGAGCGGGCATTGCAACGAAAACCCACACATCTTTTTATTCTGTGGCTCGAACGAGATACCTATGATGTAACTTACCAGACATTACGTGATGCTTTCCTGCTCAATGAAGGAGAAGATTTTCCAGAGCATATCAAAGTATCATCTGTGTGGATTGATAATCCAAATCTCTTGAAACCACTCGACACAGCCGGACTTGCACCTAAAGATGGTCAAGAGTTTGACAAACAGATTCGCAAGCAGCATCAAATGAAACTCGATGCATGGCGCAACTTTTTGAAACATAAGGTTATTGCTTCAATTGACTCTACTACTAAGCCTTACTGTTTTGCGATCGTTGAGATTGGACAAACAAAAAAGAAGGGAGTTCATCCTAAACAAAGCATCTATAGAGTAGTTCGTGAAGCTTGTGTGTTAGAAAAAATCGGTTCCCAAATGGTGCAAACAGTTATAAGACCAAAATCATCTGCTAAAGAAGATGAAAGCACAGATACATCGCTATCTTACAGCAAGAAGACGGAAGGACGTATTCTAAGTGCTGTACTGGATGTAACCCTACGCCAAGTTGGGGCACTCTATGGACTGCCCTCAGAAGTCTATGAACGGGCAGGAATACCCAAAGAAATCGCCCAAAATCTAGATGTAATTGCCCTTTGTCGCCGAAAAGCCACTCAAGGACAAGATAATATTCACTATGCCTTAGCTGTTCGTCTGCGGGCAAATGGTGCAGTTGATGTGTTATTCCCCGATCGCAACTATTGGATTCCTTATGCACAGGCGGGGATTGAACTGGGACAGATTTTCTCAAGAGTACGGTGCGATCGCAATTCTTTTAAAACAGTTCAGTTAAAAGGAATAGAATTAGCAAAATTTGCAGCGGATGTAGTAACACAAGTAGGCGATCATCCGACTCTTGTCTTAATTGAAGCCGATGTATGGCGTAACGAACGTGGTGAAGAAAATGGAGGTCAAGCTTGGTTCCAACTAAAAAATGAATATCTCCTTGCAAACCGAGATGTCTTAGACTTCCAACACGTTCCAGGTCATGCTTGTATATATCCTCGTGACCATAACAAACTCAGGAACTTGCTTGGAATAATTCGCTTCCGCACTGGCGACGAAACAACCCAATATATCACTAATCGAAAAGCTTGGAATGAGAATTCTCCGGCACGAGATTTGATTCATTTAAGCGGCTTTTACGATACCTCTATACCTGAGTTACTACATTACTTTTCTATTGGAAGATTACCAAAAACACAAAAAGCACAAGATACACCAACAGTACGCGAACTTTACATGCTTGACTCTCAAGATGACGAATACGGTGCAAATATTTCATTTAAGCACCAGCAGATGCTAGAAATCTTACCCTTTTTCGTTCATCCAGATTTTCAAAAAACAGAAGAAAGCCTAAAAGCGCTTTGCCGAGTCCCACACTACCTACGATTTTCACCAGCATGGTCTATGGGTAATATTCTTTCGCCATATCCAATGCATCTAGGCAAACAACTAATACGGGATCACTTGTGCATCCTTGGTGTAGAAGTATGAATCAATGTTTATTATCTATCAGGAAATTCGATATATCGCTTTAAATAGGCAAATACGTCGATATGCGTATTTAACTAAAGAACACAACCAAATTCTACTGTGGTACGCAGTCCTTGTAAAACTTTGACGGAAGAGTTTTGAAAATCCCAGGTATAAATTGACCGTTTTGGAAAACAAATGCTTGTTGTCGAAGCGAGTTAGGTGAAACTTTTGCTGCTTATTAAATGGGCGATACTGGATTTGAACCAGTGACCCCATCCGTGTGAAGGATGTGCGCTACCCCTGTGCTAATCGCCCAAGATTCATCATCATATCATAGGTTTGACAAAATATAACTTGTAGCTTTAGTTATCAGAGAATAATTGATCAAATTCAGATTGCGTAGGCGTAGCCCGTCGTAGACATCGCTCCCCCCAACACCTCAACACTAGCCACGAGAGTCACGGAAGCTTCATTTCTTTAGTTTATCTAAAGTCGCATCTAACTTCTCAAATTACCTTTCTAAGATAGAAGCAGCGACCATAAAGTTGCGACATATGACCCAACTAACAGCTAGTGGTTACGGAGAACACAAAAATGACTCAAGCGCCAGAATCTTTAGATTTGTCTCTCAACGACGCTACAGACAAAGCTTTAGATCGTGATTGTACAACTCTATCGCGTCACGTTCTACAGCAACTTCAAAGTTTTTCGGCAGATGCACAAGATTTGAGTGCGCTGATGAATCGTATTGCCCTGGCTGGCAAACTAATTGCTCGTCGCATGAGTCGGGCTGGTTTAATGGAAGGCGTTCTCGGATTTACTGGGGAAGTGAATGTCCAAGGTGAATCCGTCAAAAAAATGGATGTTTATGCCAACGATGTTTTTATCTCAGTATTTAAGCAAAGCGGCTTGGTTTGTCGCTTGGCTTCTGAGGAAATGGACAATCCTTATTACATTCCCGAAAATTGCCCCATTGGGCGCTATACCCTGCTGTATGACCCAATTGATGGCTCATCCAACACCGATAACAATCTCAGCTTAGGTTCCATTTTCGCTATTCGCCAACAAGAAGGCAATGATAGCGATCGCCAAGCAACTGACCTCCTGGCCAACGGACGTAAGCAAATTGCTGCCGGATACATCTTATATGGGCCTAGCACAATGCTGGTTTATAGTATAGGTAAGGGCGTTCATTCCTTTGTCCTCGACCCCAGCTTAGGCGAATTTATTCTCACAGAAGAAAATATCCGCATTCCCAACCACGGTTCTATTTACAGCGTCAATGAGGGTAACTTCTGGCAATGGGAAGAATCAATTCGAGAATACATCCGCTACGTTCACCGCACAGAAGGCTATACCGCTCGATATAGCGGGGCAATGGTGAGTGACATCCATAGAATTTTAGTTCAAGGCGGCGTATTTCTCTACCCAGGCACAATTCAAAAACCAGAAGGTAAATTGCGCTTGCTTTATGAAACTGCTCCTCTAGCTTTTTTGATTGAACAAGCAGGCGGTCGTGCCACTACAGGACTAGTTGATATCTTAGATGTAGTACCAAAAAAATTGCATCAGCGCACACCTTTAATTATTGGTAGTAAAGAAGATGTGGCGAAAGTGGAGTCTTTTATTCAAAACGGTCATTAGATGAGGATGAGAAAAAGGCCAAGGATGCATTTAGATTTCATTAATTAAAGGTTAATCATGGTGATTTAGGATTGGGAATGCATAATAGCAGTTCTTGAAAATCAATTAAGGATTATCTCAGCTGGTCGATGCGATAAGTGATTGGCAACGGCACAATTCAAAGAGTCACCATCAATAATCAACACTTAATAACTAACAGATGTTAACTGATAGCTGTTTGAAAAATTGATGGATGCCAACTTCACTAGGAAACATCATACAGGAGTGAAAAACTAGGTTATGTCAACCAATCATCTACTAGAAATTAAGCAATACGGTCAAAGTATCTGGATGGATAATTTGAGCCGTGACATTATTCAATCAGGCGAACTCCAAGACTTGGTTGAAAATCAAGGAATTTGTGGAATAACCTCCAACCCAGCGATCTTTGAAAAAGCGATCGCTGGCAATGTCATTTACGATGCCGATATAGAAGCCGGAGTTCGCGCTGGCTTACCAACATACAAAATTTACGAATCGCTGATTTTTGCAGATATTCGTAGTGCGTGTGATATTTTACGCCCTGTTTATCAAGCCTCAAATTTCCTTGATGGTTATGTAAGCATCGAAGTACCACCCACCATTGCCCACGATACCCAAGCAACAATAGCCGAAGCCAGACGGTATTTCCAAGAAATTGGACGGGAAAATCTGATGATTAAAATTCCCGGTACTGAGGCTGGTTTGCCAGCAGTAGAACAGGCGATCGCCGAAGGCATGAATGTTAACATCACATTGCTGTTTTCTGTGGAAAGCTACATAAACACAGCTTGGGCATATATTCGGGGTTTAGAAAAACGGGCTAGCGTTGGTAAAGACATCAGCAAAATTGCTTCAGTTGCCAGCTTCTTCCTCAGTCGGATTGATAACAACATTGACGCCAAAATAGATGCTAAGTTGAAAAAAGGTGTTGATGATATTGCCGTGGAAGCGAAGCTGAAGGCTGTTCAAGGAAAAGTAGCGATCGCCAACGCCAAGATTGCCTACCAAGAATACAAGAAAATCATCAAAAGCGAACGTTGGCAAGCCTTGGCAGCAAAAGGAGCCAAAGTACAGCGGCTACTGTGGGCTAGCACCAGCACCAAAAACCCCAGCTACAGCGACGTGATGTATGTCGATGAGTTGATTGGGCGAGATACGGTGAACACCCTACCACCAGGCACTATCAAAGCTTGTGCTGATCATTGTAAAGTAGGCGATCGCTTAGAAACAGGCGTACAAGAAGCTTACAACCTGATCGAAAACCTCAAAGATCCCGATATCAACATCGATCTCGATACCGTAATGGATGAACTCTTAACTGAAGGTATTGACAAGTTCATCCAACCCTTCCAGTCCTTGATGAACTCTTTAGAAGAAAAGATCAAGGTATTGTCACCAGTGTAGGGGCTGGGGAATGGGGAGTAGGGAGTAGGGAGATGAGGGAGATGATGGGGTAGGGAGCAGGGAACAGAGGGGAAAGAGGTAATTATTTCATTCTCCCCCATGCCCCATGCCCCATGCCTCATGCCCTATGCCCCATGCCCCATGCCCCATGCCCCATACTCAACCCAAAATCCAAAATCTAAAATCCCAAATTCCTATGGTCAGTCTGCTAGAAAATCCCTTGCGCGTTGGTCTGCAACAACAAGGGATGCCCGAACCCCAAATTATAGTTATCTTTGGCGCTTCCGGTGACCTTACCTGGCGCAAACTAGTACCAGCACTTTACAAATTGCGGCGAGAACGGCGCATACCACCTGAAACTACCATCGTCGGTGTGGCGCGTCGGGAGTGGAGCCATGAATACTTCCGCGAACAGATGCAGAAAGGTATGGAAGAGGCACATCCCGATGTTGATTTGGGTGAACTCTGGCAAGACTTCTCTCAAGGTCTGTTCTACTGTCCTGGGGATATAGACAAACCGGAAAGCTACCAAAAACTGAAAAATTTATTAACTGAATTAGACGAAAAGCGCGGCACACGAGGCAATCGGATGTTTTACCTCTCCGTTGCCCCGGCATTCTTTCCCGAAGCAATTAGGCAGCTAGGAACTGCCGGAATGCTAGAAGATGCCTACAAACATCGTCTGGTAATTGAAAAACCCTTTGGTCGTGACTTGGCTTCAGCCCAAAGTCTCAACCAAGTGGTACAGAAATTTTGCAAAGAAAACCAAGTTTATCGTATCGACCACTACTTGGGTAAAGAAACAGTCCAGAATTTGCTGGTATTTCGCTTTGCCAATGCGATTTTTGAACCATTGTGGAATCGTCAATTTGTTGACCACGTGCAAATTACTGTAGCAGAAACTGTGGGCGTGGAAGACCGCGCTGGCTATTATGAAAGCGCCGGCGCACTACGGGATATGTTGCAAAACCATTTAATGCAACTTTACTGCCTAACAGCGATGGAGGCACCCAACTCAATGGATGCCGACAGCATCCGTACTGAAAAAGTTAAGGCACTCCAAGCTACACGTTTAGCTGATGTCCACAATCTTTCACGTTCCGCAGTGCGCGGTCAATATAGTGCCGGCTGGATGAAAGGTCAACCAGTACCAGGGTATAGGGAAGAACCAGGTGTCGATGCCAAATCCACGACACCCACCTACGTAGCCATGAAGTTTTTAGTTGATAACTGGCGCTGGCAGGGTGTTCCCTTCTACCTGCGTACTGGTAAGCGGATGCCAAAAAAAGTCAGTGAGATTTCCATCCACTTCCGCGACGTTCCTTCTCGGATGTTTCAATCCGCCGCGCAACAGAGAAACGCCAATATTTTGGCAATGCGGATTCAACCGAATGAAGGAATTTCCCTCCGCTTTGATGTGAAAATGCCCGGGGCAGAATTCCGCACCCGTTCCGTGGACATGGATTTTAGTTATGGCTCCTTTGGTATCCAAGCAACTTCCGATGCCTACGATCGCCTCTTCCTTGATTGTATGATGGGCGACCAAACATTATTCACCCGCGCCGACGAAGTAGAAGCAGCTTGGCAAGTAGTAACTCCAGCCCTTTCAGTTTGGGATGCACCTACAGACCCAACCTCCATTCCTGAGTACGAAGCCGGTACTTGGGAACCAGCCCAAGCAGAATTATTAATTAACCAGGATGGCCGTCGCTGGCGCAGATTGTAAAAACTTAGGAGTTAAGAGTTATGAGTTAGAAGTTAAAAGTTATGAGTTATGAGTTATGAATTAAGAATTATGAGTTAACAATTGTTAGCTTTTAACTTCCAACTTCTAACTCCTAACTATTAATTTCCAACTCCTAACTCCTAACTAACTTTTAACTTATCCAAAAAACAAAGCTGACCACTCACAACTATTATGGCTCCCCAAGCTCCTACTATTTTTTCACTTCAAGCTCCGAAGGATATTTCACTCACAGAAATAGAAGCGGAACTTAATCAAATCTGGCAAAGTTATGGCATTACAGGCGAAGATGGTGGACTTCCTGCTGCTACTCGCGCCACGACATTTACTTTAGTGGTTTACGAACCAGAAGAAACTCAGTATCTTTTAGCTACTTTAGGATTTTACAACGGGCCCCTGGATGGAATTTTAGGGCCTCAGATGGAAGCCGCCCTGCGCCAAGTACAAATAAAATATGCGCTGCCGGAAACAGGAATTGCAACACCTGAAACCCTGGCTATATTGCGAGAAGAATTCAGCAAACGTCAGGGAAATGGGGCTGGCGGGGATAATGGTTCTGTTTCCTATAACTTAAATGCGCCAAGCCCCAGGATAGCTGATGAAATCGCTCTCCGTAACCCCTGCCGGATTATTGCCCTGTTTCCCATTACTGGAGAAGATGAAGGCGTCAAGGCTCAAGTTTCTGCCTATTGCCCCATTCAAAAGCAATCCTCAAGTACACTGATCTGCTGCGAATATATAACTCTCAGTGGCACAGCTGCTGCCTTGGAACGCATAGGGGGGATGATTCCAGCATTGTTGATTGGTGGCTTGCCAAAATTTCTTTGGTGGAAGGCAACACCAGACCCCAACAACACTTTATTCAAACGGCTGGCAGCAGTCTGCAATAACGTGATTGTCGATTCTTGCCGCTTTAACGAGCCAGAAAGTGACTTACTCCGCCTAGAAGAATTGGTGGAAACTGGTGTTCCTCTGGCTGACTTAAACTGGCGTCGCCTCTCAGCATGGCAGGAATTGACAGCTGAGGCTTACGACCCACCCCACCGTCGGGCTGCTCTCAAAGAGGTTGATAGAATAACAATTGATTACGAAAAAGGTAACCCCGCACAAGGATTGCTGTTTTTGGGTTGGCTAGCAAGTCGTCTAGAATGGCAGCCAGTTTCCTATCAACAGGAAAGTGGAGATTACGACATCACTCGTATTCGTTTCCTTGCCCAAGACCAAAGACAAGTAGAAGCCGAGTTAGCCGGTGTTCCAGTTGCTGATGTGGGTGAGATTGTTGGCGACTTGATTGCTATCCGCCTGAGTTCCACAAATCCCAAAGCAGACTGCGGTACAGTCATCTGCTCAGAAACAGGTGGTTGTATGCGCATGGAAACACACGGTGGTGCCCAAGCCGCGGGTCTGTTTCAACAAGTCAGTTCACTCTCGGAACAAAAGGCCGAAGCATTGCTGAGTCAGCAGGTGCAACGCTGGGGCCGCGAGTCACTTTTTGAAGAAAGTCTAGGAGTGATAGCGAAAAGTTTTAAGATTGCGAGTTAAAACAGACGCGATTAATTACGTCTGTACAAGAGTTAGGAGTTATAATTCATAACTTCTGACTCTTAACTCCTAAGTGTTCCATGTCTGTAATCATTGCTGGAGAACGTAGTGGGGTGGGCAAGACAACAGTCACGCTCACCCTTTTAGCATCTTTATGTCGTCGCGATCGCCCTGTACAATCTTTCAAAGTCGGCCCAGATTACATCGATCCGATGTTTCATACTTACGTCACGGGTCGCCCATGTCGCAATTTAGATCCAGCCTTGACATCAGAAGCTTACGTTCAGCAATGTTTTGCCCATCATAGTCAACTAACTGAATATTCCCTAGTAGAAGGGGTAATGGGGCTATTTGATGGAATTGGCCATGGGCAAAAAAAGCAAAAATCAACAGACTTTGCGAGTACGGCACACATGGCGCGGCTGTTAGATTTACCTGTGGTGTTGGTGATTGATTGTAGCCGTTTGTCTGGTTCTGTAGCTGCGATCGCCCACGGCTACCAATGTTTTGATCCTCGAATTAAAATGGCTGGTGTGGTGCTTAATCGAGTGGGTAGCGATCGCCATCTCTCTCTCCTCAAAGATTCCCTAGAACCCCTACAATTACCGATTCTCGGCGTGCTGCGGCGTCAAGATAATATTACAATTCCCGATCGCCATTTGGGTTTAGTACCCACAGCCGAACTTCCCCAATTGAATGCTTTAATCAATCGCCTCGCCGATTTAGGAGACACCTGCTTCGATTGGCAACGCTTATTACCTTTGTTAAAATCTAAACCTTTACCTGTCTCTCACACTCTGCGGGAAACTAAAACTACATTCCCAGTCAGGATTGCTATTGCCCGCGATCGCGCTTTTAATTTCTACTACCAAGACAATCTTGATTTACTACAACAACTAGGTGCAGAACTGGTTTACTGGAGTCCTCTAATAGATGCCGGACTACCAAAAGATGTGCAGGGAATATATTTTGGGGGCGGTTTTCCCGAAGTTTTTGCCCAGCAATTAGCAGAAAATATCAGCGCTCGTAATGCGGTGAAAACAGCAATTCTTCAAGGAATGCCGACGATTGCCGAGTGTGGAGGATTGATGTATTTGTGTGAGCAAATTATCGATTTTGAGGGTAAATCTTGGCCGATGGCAGGAGTTTTACCAACATCTGCACTGATGGGTGGACGTTTAACCTTGGGTTATCGTCGTGCTGTAGCTTTGCAAGATAATCTGTTAGTGAAAGCAGGTCAAACTGTTTACGGACATGAGTTTCATCGTTCTCATTTAACTTTAACTCCCAGTCAGCCCCTATTTGAAACTTATCGCTATGATTGCGAGGAAAATATGGGATGTGAGGGATGGGGTTTGCCTGTAAATGTTCACGCTTCTTATGTGCATTTGCATTGGGGTCAAAGCCTAGAAATTCCGCAATCTTTTCTTAAAGAATGTCTGAAATTTGCATCTTCAAAAACGTGGATTTAAGCAAGTATAGCCGTAGTCACACAGGTTAGGACATTTTGAAAGCATGGAAGCTAGGAATAGTAATACTTTTACCTCCTGCCTGCTGCCTCCTGCCTTCTGCCTCCTGCTATAAATATACCAATTAAAAAAATCTTTGCGACACATCAAAAATCTGTAGGGTCGCAAAGCCTTCTGCCCCTACCCAATCTATCTATCCCATTGTTTTTTCAAATTGGTATTACTAACAGAAATAACCAAATCACAAAAGGATAAGCAACTCATTGCTAACTTTGGCTACTTTTATGATTTTTTCAAATGTTCTAAATAAACGGCAACCTTTATCGTAATGCTGTTACATCTTTGTTAAGAATCGTTACAAAACTCTTAACACAAGGAAATAATTCTTATGGCCGTTTCACTTGAGAATAATGTACCACATAAGGTTGTAATCATTGGTGGTGGCTTTGGTGGACTATATACAGCAAAACATCTTGCAAAGGCGAATGTAAATGTTACTCTGATCGATAAACGTAACTTTCACCTTTTTCAGCCGCTTTTATATCAAGTTGCCACAGGTACGTTATCACCTGGTGACATTTCCTCACCATTGCGAGCTGTGTTCAGCAAAAGCAAGAATACACAAGTGTTGCTGGGAGAAGTAAATGATATCGATCCAAAAGCACAAAAAGTTATTCTGGATGATAATGTCATACATTACGATACATTAATTGTCGCCACAGGTGCGAATCATTCCTATTTTGGTAAAGATAACTGGCAAAAATTTGCTCCTGGCTTGAAAACTGTTGAAGATGCGATAGAAATGCGTCGCCGGATATTTGGCGCATTTGAAGCAGCGGAAAAAGAAACCGATCCCGAAGCACGTAGGGCTTGGTTAACTTTTGTGATTGTAGGGGGTGGCCCGACTGGTGTAGAATTAGCAGGCGCGATCGCCGAGTTGGCACACAAAACTCTCAAAGAAGATTTCCGCAGCATCGACACCTCAGAAACAAAAATTTTGCTATTGCAAGGGGGCGATCGCATCCTCCCACATATTGCGCCACAGTTATCCCAAGTAGCAGCAGAATCTTTGCAAAAATTGGGTGTGGCTATCCAAACTAACACCAGGGTGACAAATATTGAAAATGACATCGTTACTTTCAAGCAAGGCGGTGAAGTGCAAGAAATTCCCTCAAAAACTATATTATGGGCAGCAGGTGTAAAAGCTTCCCCAATGGGACAAGTCCTAGCAGAACGTACAGGTGTAGAGTGCGATCACGCCGGACGGGTGATTGTAGAACCAGACTTGACTATTAGGGATTATAAAAACATTTTTGTAGTCGGAGATTTAGGCAACTTCTCCCATCAAAATGGTAAACCCTTAGCTGGTGTTGCACCCGTAGCCAAACAACAAGGAGAGTATGTAGCTAGACTTATTCAAAAACGGCTTAAAGGTCATACTTTGCCACAATTTCATTACAACGACGTAGGTAGTTTGGCGATGATTGGGCAAAATTTAGCTGTTGTAGATTTAGGCTTCATCAAACTCCAAGGTTTCCTTGCTTGGGTATTTTGGCTATTAGTTCACATCTACTTTTTAATCGAGTTTGACACTAAATTATTAGTAGTATTTCAGTGGGCATGGAATTATATCACTCGTAATCGTCGCTCTAGATTAATTACAGGTCGAGAAGCTTTTGTAGAAGCAAAAACTGTTAGCAATAGCAGTCATGTTGTGTCTAGTTAAAAGATAATTCATACCGTTTATTTGTGAAGCTGCGCCAAATCCTAACTTTTTTTTAACGCAAAGGTGAGGCAGCGACGGGTACGTAGGGGGTTTCCCCCATGAGCGACTGCCGACGCAGAGGTTTTCTAAAGATAGTTCGCTATGTCTCAAAATAATTAGGTGCATCTTCATAGAGAATTGATATCAGAATTCAGAATTCAGCAGTCTTTTAGAGGATGTTTGAAAAGTCCTCTTGTGGGTGTCTTTAATTTTGAATTTTGAATTCGGAGCTAAGCGACGTGACTTGATGATTAACTTGGCAAAGAAGTCATATTCATATCGTCATTCAATCTGCGAATTAGCCGCGATAACTCACGAATGATATTCACCGCAATATCTGGAGTTTCTTCGATCGCATCATATAATTGCTCTTGCGTCAGTTCTAAAAATTCACAAGGTTCCAAAGTGGTTGCGCTGGCGGAACGGGGTTGAGTATCAAATACTGCCATCTCACCAAAGTATTTTCCCTGTTCTACCTCTGCCAGCTGTTTATTCCCAATATGAACTTTAACTCTACCTGATACTACAATGTAGAGCGATCGCCCTTCTTCTCCTTGCCTAAAAATCGTGTAATTAGCTGGAAATGACAGTTCATTCATCACTGAAGTCAGCCGCACAATAAAATCATCCCGCAATTCCTTAAAAATCGGGACTCGCCGGACAAATAATAGACGGTCAACACTAGTTAGCATAATTACAAGTTAAAAATAAGAATTCAGAATTCAGAATTCAGAGCAATCAAAGAATCAATGTAGGGGCGTACAGCTAGCTGTACATCCCTATCAACGCATTTACAACCGGAATTTCGTATCAAGTCACAGGGCGATTAGTCATATTAACCGATGTCCATCGCTAGTTGCCAAGAATATCCCATAGTGAATCGGTAGAAATCTCTTTAGCATCTAACGAAAACCATCTTTAATTTAATTCACAATTCATAATTAATAATTCATATTTATTAATTTATCAGTCGGTAAATCTTTGGCTTGCCAAGAGCTGACTAAATTCTTCTTGGCCAAGTTATTAATCACTTTAATTTATCATTTTAAAAAACAAGAGTATTTGCTCTTATTCGGTCAAAAGTCATAATATTGACTGCATGAACTCCCAAGGTACCTTGCTGAGAAAAATCACCAATTTGATTGGACGCGTAGTTTACCGCCGTAGGCATCGCTTCTAAAAATTGGGCAATTGGCTGCTGACTGGCGAACCTCTATTGGTGGTTGCTAGGAAGAACAGTTACAAAATATCCTCAACTGCCATCACATCGAGATGCAGAGTCAGGATTTAGGACAAACAGCATTGAATCATTGTGAGTAATGACCATGAGTTGGCTAATCAGTACAGTAATTATTGGGTTCTCTGTAGCTTTTGCAACCACATTTGACGACAATTTATATTTGACAGCTTTCTTTGGAAAAGTCAACCGCACCTTTCACGCCAAGCATATTATTATCGGTGAATTTGTGGGATTCACTGTATTAGTCTTTGCTAGCCTCCCTGGTTTCTTCGGTGGTTTGATTATTCCTAGTACCTGGATTGGTTTACTAGGTTTACTTCCCATCACCATTGGTATCAGTAATTTCATGAGTCGAGGAGATGACGGAGATACAGTACAAGATGTGTCAGTTAACTTGCCCTCTCCTACCAAATCTGGACGCCAGAAGAAATCATTATTGGCAATCATCCGCGACCCGCAAACCTACCGTGTTTCAGCAGTTACCATTGCCAATGGTGGAAATAACATCGGGATTTATGTACCATTGTTCGCTAGTAGCAATCTTCCAAGTTTGGGCGTAATTTTGTGTGCTTGTTATTTGTCTGTTGGGGCATGGTGCTTGTTGTCTTACAAATTGACCCGTAATCCTCTGATGACACCTGTTTTAACTCGCTATGGTCGGAAAGTCTTCCCCTTTGTCTTAATTTGGCTGGGACTGTCTATTTTGATTAAAAGTGAAAGCTATCGACTCTTACCTAGTCTGGCAATGCTTGGCAATTAGCTATAAGGCGATCGCCACGGTGATAAACTTACTACTTTGGGGTGCGATGTCTGACGACAAGCTGCTAAGCTAATGAGCATTTAAGTTGTATAAAACCAGGGCTGGAGCCGCTTACTACAAGCGAATCACTCTGGAAAAATGAATGAAGATTAGCTTAGACCTCTACGCAATGAACTGCTCAAAACTCTTGATGGCTGCTTGTCTCTAATCCGCTTCCCCCGCCAAAAGCTTTTTTATAGCAGGAGGCAGAAGGCAGGAGGCAGCAGGCAGGAGGTAAAAGTATTACTATTCCTAGCTTCCATGCTTTCAAAATGTCCTAACCTGTGTGACTACGGCTATAATTACTTGAATTTATGCTTTTAAATCAAAATAATATTTGCTCTTATCAATCAACTTATCTACAGTGAACATAAAGCACATTATTGATCGCTCTTACAAAAGCAAATCTAACACTGCAACTTATCACAGGAAGCAAACAATGAATAAACTAAATTCCAAAAAACTAACCCAATGGCTCGTAACTGCCCTATTTGTAGTAGTTGTAGCAACATTTTCACTATTCGATCAGCCCAGTGCTAAAGCTCAAACAATAACACCATCAGAACCAGCTTTAGAATCAGCACCAGTAACACCTCCATCTGTATCACCAGTATTGGAACCAACTCCAGTAATATCTCCAGTTGTAGCACCAGTGGAATCTGTAGCAGCAAACGTTAGACGTTTACTAACAACTAAAGAATGTGTCGGGTGTAACTTGACTGGCGCAGTTCTCAAGGATGCAAACCTGCAAGCAGCAAATTTGCAAGGTGCGAACTTACAAAAAGCAGATTTTGAAAGAGCGAACTTACAGCAAACAAACTTACAAGGTGCAAACTTGCAAGGTGCAGATTTAGGCAAAGCAAACATCGCAGGTGCAAATTTGCTAGGAGCAAACCTATTTGATGCAGACCTAGAAAAGGCTAACCTGCTGGGAGCAAACCTACAAGCGGCAAACTTACAGAACGCAGACTTAGAAAAGACAAATCTCACAAATGCAAACATCCAAGGAGCAAACCTGATGGGAGTTGATTTACAAGACGCCATCAGACCCGAAGGATTTATAGCTCAGTAACGAAAGGTGCGTAGCTACAGCGTCAAATAAACCCGCTGATGCTACTTCCATCGCCAAAATTAAATCAAAGTCTCGATCATCCCATCGGCTAAAGTCGGTGGGATTGTTGCTTCATAGTCTTTTGTGAACACTAGAATGATGATAAAGTACTACATTGGCTGCCAGGGAATGTTCTGGAAATGGAGTTTTAGACTATTCATCGTCTTCTTGGGGTTATGGCTACTCCTGGATTTCGGTTCCCGCCTGGGAGCAGAAATTCTTTGGTTTCAGGAAGTCGGCTACCTCCAAGTATTTCTATTGAGGCTAGTGACTCGTGGTACTTTGTGGGTAGTGGTAGCTAGTGTCAGTGCTGCCTATCTACTAGTAAACCTGGCTCTAGCACAACGGCTGAAGCATCCCCGGTCTTTGAAGATTGAGGAAGTTGGATTTAACAGTGAATTAAAAAACTTTCTTAGTGCTGATTATGCAAGACGCGATCGCCTTTTGAAACCTGAGGCGCAAGGCCTAAAACCATTAAAATTACGCTGGCTGTTACCCCTAGCTTTGATACTCAGCTTGTTGACAGGGTTAATGGTGGTTCATTATGGTGAAATTGCTCTTGCTTACTGGCATTCTCCAGTTAATCGGACTACTTTACCGATTCCCGCCCTATTCCGACCAGAGAAAATCTGGCAACTCTTAAACCAGATTGTCTCTCAAATTTGGCATCTTGGCTTAATTGTCGGCGGAGCGATCGCCATTTTAATTTTTCCAGGATTTTTACTCACAGGGATCGCAATTTTTTTGAGTGCCGTTTTTGGGTTGATACTATTCCAAAACTGGGCAAAGGTACTGCAATATTTCCACCCTACTACTTTCAACAGCACTGAGCCTTTATTTGGTCAGGATATCAGCTTCTACATATTTTCCTTACCATTTTGGGAACTGCTGGAACTCTGGCTGATGGGATTATTTTTGTATGGCTTTGTTGCCGTCGCCCTCACTTATCTTCTGTCAGCAGACAGTTTGAGTCAGGGAATTTTCCCTGGTTTTTCCTCCCAGCAGCAGCGCCATTTATACGGTATGGGTGGGTTGTTCATGTTGATAGTGGCTCTAAGTTATTGGCTGAGTCGCTATGAACTCGTGTATTCTAGCCGTGGAGTCAGTTATGGCGCCAGCTACACCGATGTCACAGTTGAGTTACCAACTTACACAGTCTTGTGCGTCGTGGCTCTTGGCATCGCTTTTTACTTACTTTGCCGAACGTTGTTCTGGAAACCCAAATCTCAATATCGCCGCTTGGTGTTTTACGGATTAGGCGTTTATTTAGTAGTAGTTGCAGCCGCTGACGTTGTTCTTCCTGCTGTGGTGCAAAATTTAATTGTCCTACCCAATGAATTGCAAAGAGAGCAACCTTACATTCAGCGTACCATTGCCTTAACTCGCCAAGCATTCGATTTAGAGGCGATCGATGCTAGAACCTTCAACCCCCAAGGAAAATTAACTCAAGCAGATCTTCAAAAAAATGACTTGACAATTCGCAACATCCGCCTTTGGGATCAGCGACCACTGTTAGAAACCAACCGTCAGCTACAACAAATTCGCCCATATTATCGCTTCCCCGATGCCGATATCGATCGCTATAGTTTGAAAACAAAGGAAAGTTCAGACCGACCATCTGCCCCGGAATCAGCCCCTAAACAAGAAGTAGTTGAAGCCGCAGAACGGCGTCAGGTATTAATTGCTGCACGAGAATTAGACTACCGCGCCGTACCACAACAAGCTCAAACCTGGGTTAACCGCCATCTAATTTATACCCACGGTTTCGGGTTTACTGTTAGCCCAGTGAATACAGTGGGGGCGGGCGGGCTACCAGAATATTTTGTCAAAGATATTAGCGGTGATAGTAGCGCTCTGGCAACTTCCAGTCAAGGCATTCGTGAAAGTATTCCCATTGGAGAACCCCGAATTTATTTTGGTGAAATCACTAATAACTATGTAATGACTGGCACAAGAGTTAGAGAATTGGACTATCCCAGCGGTAGTGATAATGTTTATAACTCCTATGATGGAAGGGGCGGCATTAAAATTGGTTCAGCATGGCGTCGCGGGCTATTTGCCATGTATTTGAAAGATTGGCAGATGGTGTTTACGCGGGACTTTTTGCCAGACACAAAAGTGCTATTGCGGCGGAATATCAAGCAAAGAATTCAAGCGATCGCACCTTTTTTGCAATTTGACAGTGACCCTTATCTGGTCACTGCTGATGCAAATCCTAACAATACCAATCCAGACTACCCAGATGACGAACATTATCTTTACTGGATTTTGGATGCCTACACAACAAGCGATCGCTATCCTTACTCAGACACCGCCAGCGACGGTGTTAATTATATCCGTAACTCTGTGAAGGTAGTGGTTGATGCCTACCACGGCATCGTTAACTTTTATATTGCCGATCCCAAAGATCCGATTATTGCCACTTGGTCAAGGATATTTCCCAACACCTTCAAACCGCTCAGCGCCATGCCCATCACGCTCCGCAATCATATCCGCTATCCTGAGGACTTGTTTAAAATTCAATCTGAGCGGTTGATGACCTACCACATGACCGACCCCCAAGTATTTTACAATCGGGAAGACCAGTGGCAGATTCCTAACGAAATCTACGGCAGCGAAGCCCGCCCAGTAGAGCCGTATTATTTGATTACCAGTTTACCCACCGTACCTTTTGAAGAATTTATCCTACTCCTCCCCTACACTCCCAGACAGCGGACTAATTTAATTGCTTGGTTGGCGGCGCGATCGGATAGTGTGAATTACGGCAAATTATTGTTATATGTATTTCCTAAAGAAAGACTAATTTACGGCCCAGAGCAAATCGAGGCGCGAATTAACCAAGATCCAGTAATTTCCCAGCAAATTTCCCTGTGGAATCGCCAAGGTTCGAGAGCCATTCAAGGAAATTTACTAATAATTCCCATTGAACAATCGCTGTTGTACGTCGAGCCAATTTATCTAGAAGCTACACAGAATAGCTTGCCAACTTTAGTGCGAGTAGTTGTGGCTTACGAAAACCGGATTGTCATGGCGCAAACATTAGAACAAGCATTACAAGGAATCTTTCAACCAGAAGTCACACCACCTGCGCCCATTATCCGTCCAGTGGAAGAAGCAAGCCTGCCAAGTCAGTGAGGAGCACAAGGGCAAAGACTTACTGTAGCTTCTTCTGTGCCCCTCTGCTCCCCATTTACCAGGCTAAATTATACCAATTTTCCAAAATTCAGCAACAGATTCAAAGTCAAGAACCCTTATGACACCTGGCTTTCTAAATTTTGAATTTTGAATTTTGAATTTTGAATTTTGAATTGTTATTACTGGTTGTACCAAGTTTTTCGCCATTGCTGCATTTGTTTAATTTCCGTATCTTGTGCTTTGATAATTTCTTGAGCTAATTGCTTGATTTGGGGGCGCTTAGATTTAGCTAAGGCGTCTTGTGCCATTTTTACAGCCCCTTCATGGTGAGGAATCATCGCATTGATAAAGCGCAGATCAAATTCAGCATCAGCGGCACCTAAATCCTGACTCATCATCATCGCTTCCATTTGCTCGGATGACATCTCCATCATGTGACCCATTTGACTGTGATAAGCCATTGGTTTATTTCCCACGTTAGGATACCAAGCTTGTCGCCACTGCTTCATTTGGGTAATTTCTTGGTTTTGCGATTTGATGATATTGTCTGCTAGTTTTTTGATTTCAGGACGTTTGGATTTTCGCTGTGCAACATTCGCCATTTCCAAAGCCCCTTGATGGTGCGGTGTCATTGCATCGATGAACCGTAAATCAAAGTCAGCATCGGCTGGGCCTAAATCCATTCCCATGCTGTGATTCATATGGTTGTCGCTAGCATTGGTAGGAGTTGCGTTTGGCGCTTGGGTTTGGGAAGCAGCATTGGAACAGGCTGTGAGTAACCCACTTGCTGAAGCGATCGCCACAAAGCTTAACGCTAAAAGACTTTTCCTCAAAGATAGCAGCTGCATAAGTTTCATCTAACAGTTTCCTAATTCTATATTTACTTCCTAACTTTGCAGCCAGAAATGAAATTAGGATGAAATCTCAAAAATTTGATTCCTGTTAGCGCAGCGGGGCGTAGCCCATTGTGAATTCTTTGTTTTAATTATCAGTCAAAATTGTGTAAGCTTCATTCACCAAGTGCATTTTCTCTTCTGCTTGTTTTTGTTGTTGCGGCTTACCCACAAATAAATCTGGATGCCATTTTTTTACTAAAGTTCGATAAGCTTGCTTAACCTCACTTAAAGAAGCATTAGGTTGCAATCCTAAAATGCTGTAGGCTTGAGTAATTTTATCTTTTTGTGTCTGGGTTTTTGAGGGATTTGGTGCTTTATTATTTTGAGTTGTATTTTGCTGTTTGTTAGTTTGAGAACCAGGCGATGTCTGACGACCAGCCTTAGGGCTACGCATTTCTGCTTTCATTCGCGCTATTTCCTCATCAAGTTCCCAATTATGAAATTTTGCTTCTACTTCTTCTGGACGTGGAGAAGGAGGAGTTTGTGGTGGTGGAGAAACTTGTTGACGAGAAAATTCTACTTCTTTCTGGGTAGTTTTGGCAGTATTCTCTTGTGCTACTTGTTCTGCACGTGGAGAAGCAGAAGTTTTCGTCTGGGTATTTTTAGTAGTATTCTCCTCTGCTTGGGGATAACTTTTAACTTTCTCTGCTTGTGGCGAATATCGATTATTTATAGTTTTGGATTTTGGAATTTCTTGATAAGGTTGATAATTAACAGGAATTTTTACCTTTTCTAACTCTCGCAGCAGTTCATTAAAAATATTTTGTAACGGCTGTAAATCTTTACGTTTATTAGTAATTTCTAACGGTTCTTGACTGATTTCCAAGTAAATTACTTTTTCGGCTTTCTGTTCATATCCAGCCAAAATTGATAATCCTTGACTGCTAAAATGAGACAAATAATCTTCTGTTGCAGCTATACAAAGTTTGGCAACTTGCTGATGATAAGATTCACTGGCTGATTTTTCTTCTTGTTGTTGAATATTCTTATTTAACATATAGGAAATACTCCCAACGACAGCAGCGCCCACAGGACCACCCAACAACCAACCAATACCGCCACCAACTGCGATGGAACCAGTTTCGCTCAAATCATTGTTATTAGTTGGCTTGGGAGGTAATGTGATTTGGGGTTCGCTAGGGAAAGGAATGAATAAATCTTCTGGTCTTTCTGCTTGAAAAAACTCGTAAGCTTGATAAAGCCATTTCGCTGTTGCTAGTTGTAATTGATTTAAATCTTTTTTCAGACTATTTGTTTGCCATGATTTAAAGTTATTTTCTGCTAATGAAACTGCGGCGTCAGCTTGATATTTTGCCAGTAGTTTGGGTAAAATTAACCACTCACGCAATTCCGAAATACTACTAGCGAAGCCTTGTTTAATTAAGTTAGCAGCTTTTTCTTTGATTTCAATTTTGGCATTTTGTTTATCAACAAGTGATTTTACTTCATGAGCGATGGGGTCAATTTTGGCTTTTAATGATTGTTGAATTTGAGTAGCGATCGCTTCTACTCTTGGCAAACGTACACTACCACGATTTTGTTGTAAAATCCCCACAATATTTTGCAAAGCCGTTTCAAAGGCCACCAAACCGCTACTATTAGCTGCTGCGACATCCCCTTTTAATCTAGCTCGTAAGGCGGGTAAAGCATCAACACGATATAAATTACTAAAACCTGGAGGTAATTCGGCTCGAAAACTTTCCGCGACAAATAGCAGGCGATTTTGGACTTGTTTTTGTTCTTCAGGTTCGAGTAAATTAAGAAAATTGGCAACAAAAATAACTGTTTTAATTCCACGGTCTAATAGCCAATCTCGCAAATTTTCCCGCTCACCCAAAGTCATTAACTTCCGTGCATCTAATAATTGTACAACTAGATCTACACTTAAAAGTTTTTCTCGTACTAAATTATCTTGTTCTTCTCTATCATTAGTTCCTGGTAAATCCAGAAATTCTACACCTGTTTCCAAAAAGGGATGGGGACAAAAAACTTCTACAGATGCTACATCTTTTCGCATCTGTCTATTACCATCAAGAATAGCAAATTGCTGTAAAATTTCCGTCCCACTGCGGTAAATTTCTGTACCATCTACCAACATGATACGAGTCCGCACATCAGAACCATACTTAACAGTAATCGCTGCACCTGTAGTAGGGATTAAATCAATGGGTAATGTGCGATTCCCTAACATCGCATTTAGTAAGGTAGATTTGCCATGATTAAAAGGGCCAAATACCCCAACACGAAAGCTAGGATTAATTAGATAATTACAAATAGAAGTTACATCTTGATGGAGTTGCAATTTCCGTTCTAAGTTTAATAGCGTAGATGCAGATTTGAGATAATCCACTAATTTTTCATACTGTTGTTGCATAGTTACTTCATTCCAGATTTCAAAATATATTTTGAGGAAAATACTTTATTCTCTATTACTCCTCTTTGCGTGAGCATATTACGAACCACAGATAAACATTTATTAGTTTATCTGTGGTTCTACTCTTTTAGGACTTACGCAAAAACTCTCTGAAACTCTTATTTCTTTGTGTTCTTTGTGTCCTTTGTGGTTCGTTTTTTCATAATTTTGCGTAAGTCCTGTCTTTATTAGCAATGATTGAGGATTGCCATACTTTAGCTATAGTAAGCTAACAAATTGCTATAGGCCGCCTCAATTTTTTGCAGCTGAGCTATTACATCTTCTTGTAACGTTTTTAACCTTTTAAACTCACTTTCACGATTAATTTCGCGGGTTTCTTTTTGCTTAACTAAATTATCTAATTCAGATTTACGAGAGACAATATCATCGTTAATCCGCTTGCTCACTTCTCGTTCGTAAGCATCAAAACACTCTTTCACCGCATCGTATACAACTTGAGATTGCTCTTGCGCTACTTGGGGGAGGTGTTTAACTAACTCTTTTTTAGCCGTTTTTACTAACTCTTTACGCGCTTGATCTGCTTGTAAAAAGCCTACTCCCAAACCTAGCAGTGCAAATCCAATAGGCCCGAGAAAAACACCAGTCACCGCTGTAATTATCCCACCAATACCAATTACAGTGAAGTAATTTAACAAGATATTTTTCCAATCAAATCCACTTCCAGCTAGTGCAACACCAGCAAGATTTCCCTTAGACAGCGATAACAATCCCATTGCCCATTTTGCCCAAGCGGGGGAGTTATCATCTTCACTAGCTATAGTGGCATTTACTTTGATGTTTTGCCCGGTGATTTTTTCGGTGATTTGGTCTGTTACTTGACTGTAAGATGCGCCATATTGTGCAGCACTGCGAGAAAGTTCTTTAAAAGCTGCATTGATATCTTTTTCAGCAGTTAATGTCCAAGCAGCAGATTTGTCAGTGATATATTGTTCAAAGGCTTTTTGCAGTGCGGCGTTAAAAGCTTCCCGTTTTCCGCTACTCAGAAAATCAAACAAATTTAATTCTGGTTGATAACGCAAAAAATCGTTTTCAAAGGTATTACCTAAGTTTAAAACATAGCTGCGGAAGGATTCAGAAATTGTTCTTGCTTGAGTATCTCTGGTGTTGAGAATTTCTTTTTGGAATTGATCTCGAATTGTTGTGAGTTTATTAAACTCTGGTTCCACTGAATCAATTCTTTTTTTCAATTCATTTACATCTTGGTCGAGTAATGGTACTCTTCTGGCAACAGCTTCGAGGATGTGATTAACAGCTTGCCTAGATAAGGTTCTGATTTGACGGAGTTCTGCGATCGCTCTTTCTCTGGTAAGAAAAGTATTCAGTGACCCCATAAATTTAGGAAAGCCAGTGCCGTCTAAATCAGCTTGGGGATTCTTCAGCCGCCTTCTGAGTGCTTGAATTGACGAAAGCTCAAATACACGTTCGTCATAAATATTCTGCCCATCTACGTAACAATACTCTGCTAAATTCGCTTTAAATACTTGCCGCAATCTGTCTTCAGATGCTTTTAACTCCTCTTCATCATCAGGATCTATCAATGATTCCCGCAGTTGATCCCAAGCATTAACTAAGAAGAAAACTGTCAATCCTCTACCTTTAATGTAATTTTCTAAATATCGCCGTTCACCCAAGGTACAAGGTTGAGAAGCTCTCATCACAAATAAAATTGCATGGCAATTATTCACATAACTCAAAGATAATTCGTTTCGTGTTTCTGTATCATTTAATCCTGGACTATCAACAATTTCAATTCCTTTTTCTAGTAACGTTAAAGGATATTCGACTACTGCATAATCAACATCAGGAAAGGCTTGCTTTTTCTCCTGTTCTAATTTTTTCGCTTCAGCTGGGTCGATGGTATATTTATGTTTAAAACTTTGAAAATCTAACTCTTGTGGACTTTTACCGTCATTAAAATGAATAGTAACTTTCTTTTCTGGGCCATAGCGTAAAACCGTTAACACTGCGGTACAAGGGTTAACATCACTTGGTAATAAATTTTCTCCAATTAAGGCATTCAGAAACGTACTTTTTCCCCGTTTCATATCGCCCAAGACTAAAAGGCGAAATACGCCTTTGCGGAGATTTTTACTAGCTACTGTAATATCATCAATATCTCGGTCTAAACTGAGTTTTCCTGATGAAGAGTCTCCAGCTAATTCAGCTTTATTAATAATTTCAACAAGTTGACTCAAACACACAGAAATTTCCGATCGCACTTGAGCAACACGTTCTAAATCTTTGATAAATCTGTCAGTTGCTACTTGATCGCTCATAATAGTTACACCTAAATTAAGAATTGGTTTTTTTGGATTCAAAAAATAATTTGTAAGACATCCACCCAAGTGCAGCAACAATAATAAACCCAGCAAGGACTGAGGCTATTCTCACTGCAACTAACGCTACCACACCAAGAGCAAACAACTTTCCACCAAGAATTAGATTTTTCATCCAAGGTTTGGGAGAATTTTCTGGCTGATGCTTAACAGTTTGATGAAAAGGTGCATCAGCAGTATGAATTTTAGCTTCCATTTCTCGAAGTCGCAATTCAACTTCTCGTTCTCGTAATATACGTTCTCGTTGTTCAAGTTCTTTATGACCGTCGCTTTCAGATGTCATCGCTGTCCACCCCATCTCAAACAATTAAATAATCTCAGCATTAAGTCGCCAATATTTTTGTATATTAACTTACAGCAATATTTAATAACTCCAGTAAATTTACTATTTTAACCTTCATTACCTGCTAAATTTAAGCTGGAGTTAGATCCCATAAAACGTACTCGCTTTCCGGAAATTTTTAGTGAAAACGAAAATTCCCATCTTACTAAAACAATGACTTGCGTGAAAATAAGAAATACAAGTCAGTTGGGTAGACAGCAAAACCTGGAGGAAACCATTGTACTTTTATCCCCTTTAGTTGGGCAATTTTCCCCCTCAATGCAAATCACAGACTTGAGTTTTGTCAGGTGAATCGTGACTTACGCATTGAGCAGAATCAATTTCAAGAAATATCAAAGCAGATTAATTAAAGCTTCCAAACTCACAAATCGCAGGCGGCACAGTTATGAAAAAACTAGAAGGAAAAATCGCAGTTGTTACAGGTGGTAACAGTGGTATTGGACTTGCGACAGCAAAGCGGTTCGCCGCTGAAGGCGCCCATGTGATTATTACGGGTCGTCGTCAAACCGAACTTGATGTTGCAGTCAAAGAGATCGGAGAAAACATCACCCCTGTTCAGGGAGATGTCTCCAATCTCGCCGATCTTGATCGCTTGTACGCTACCATCAAACAGCAGTATGGTCGCATCGATGTCCTCTTCGCCAATGCTGGTGCTGCTGAATATGCTCCTTTAGGAGCAATCACCGAGGAACACTTCGATAAGATATTTAACATCAACGTCAAGGGGCTGTTGTTCACAGTGCAGAAGGCGTTACCGCTATTTCAAGATGGGGGTTCGATCATTCTTAATGCTTCGATTGTTGCCTCCAAAGGCTTCGAGGCTAACAGCGTCTACAGCGCCACCAAGGCTGCGGTACGGTCATTCGCACGCACTTGGACGGTAGATCTTAAGGATCGCAAGATTCGCGTCAATGTCGTCAGTCCTGGTGTCACCGATACACCAGGTCTCAAAGATTTGTTGGCATCCGCAGCAGAACCAGATGGAGACCCAAAAACTGACTTGCTAGCTAATGTGCCGTTGGGCAGAATGGGCACTCCTGATGAGATTGCCAAAGCCGTGTTGTTTCTCGCATCAGATGACAGCAGCTATATCACCGGCATCGAACTGTTCGTGGATGGCGGCTTAGCACAAATTTGAATCAGCGCGATGTCTACGACAAGCGTGCGATTCATTCGGCGCGTTTCCCTTAGCTCAATAGACTTCCTTGCTTAGCATCCATGTAGGAAGCGTAGCCATCGCCTGTTTTTTATTGATACCCTAAATGCATTTTGTGTGTAATTTGTCAATGTGTAAATTCTAGAATGGAAAGCTTAAATATCAAATAATAATCAGTAGCGTGATAAATTTATAGCCAATTTGCAGTAAGTAGCGATCGCTCAGTACCAGAGTTTATTTTGAATCAGAGTTAGGTGTGGTAAAAATTTTTGACAATAAACCGTTACATTTCTATTCACTTGTTTTAAAAATAGAAATAGGCGATGCCTTTGGCAACCCCTCCGGTGTATGCATCATTGGATTTTAGGCAAATCAGATGTCAATCATGCCACCGCTATAAGCCAAAATTTTTATAGAAGAAAACACGGGTACAGTCAAAATGGACATTAAAAATGGCTTCGTCGGCGCTATTGGCAACACACCTCTGATTCGCTTGAACAGCTTCAGTGAAGAAACAGGGTGCGAAATCCTTGGTAAAGCAGAATTCCTCAATCCTGGCGGTTCCGTCAAAGACCGCGCCGCACTTTACATCATCCAAGACGCAGAAGAGAAAGGTTTACTCAAACCCGGTGGTACCGTTGTCGAAGGAACCGCTGGTAATACTGGCATTGGACTAGCGCATATTTGCAACGCCAAAGGCTACAAATGCCTAATTATTATCCCTGATACTCAATCACAAGAAAAGATAGACGCACTGACAGCCTTGGGAGCAGAAGTCCGTCGCGTCCCGGCTGTACCCTACAAAGACCCCAACAACTATGTCAAATTATCTGGTAGAGTAGCCGCTGAATTAGAAAACGCCATTTGGGCAAATCAGTTTGATAATTTAGCCAACCGCCGCGCCCACTACGAAACCACAGGACCAGAAATTTGGACGCAGACAGATGGTAAAATAGATGCATGGACAGCTGCAACTGGTACTGCTGGTACTTATGCTGGTGTGGCATTGTACTTGAAAGAACAAAATCCAGCCATTAAATGCGTTGTTGCCGACCCGCTGGGTAGTGGACTTTATAGCTATGTCAAAACTGGCGAAATCAAAATGGAAGGAAATTCCATCACCGAAGGTATCGGTAATGGTCGTGTCACAGCTAACATGGAAGGCGCACCTGCTGATGACGCCATCCAAATCGATGACAAAGAAGCTTTGAGAGTAGTTTACCAACTTCTCAGAAAAGATGGCTTATTAATGGGCGGTTCAACGGGTATTAATGTTGGGGCGGCTGTTGCCATAGCGAAACAGTTAGGCCCGGGACATACCATCGTCACCATTTTATGTGACAGCGGTTCTCGGTATCAATCGCGGATATTCAACCCCGAATGGTTAGCCTCAAAAGGACTCTCAATAGATTAGTCATGGGACATTGGGCACTTGTACTGAGGTAATTCGACTCCACTCAGTCCAAGTTCGCGTAGCGTCTCGTAGAGAAGTATTGGGCATTGGGCGTTGATTTTTTGACTTAATGACAAATGACCAAGGACAAATGACTAATGACAAACATTACTCAACCATCAAACTTTCCCACAATCGACCAACCCTCTTTTTCTAAATGTGTGCGAGTTTGTCAAAATCGCACTTGTAAAAAGCAAGGCGCTGCTAAAGTCTTAGCGGCTTTTACGACTTTGCCAATTCCGGGCGTAACAGTAACAGCTAGCAGCTGTTTGGGACAATGTGGCAATGGGCCGATGGTGCTAATATTACCCGATGTAGTCTGGTATAGCGGCATTCGACCTGATGAAGTATCTCTACTGGTAGAACAGCATTTGTTAGGTGGTCAAAGAGTCAAACAGATGCTCTATCATCGATTTCATTCCTAAAAATCAAGTCTGCACTCTTGTTAAGTGCCAATTTTAGATTTTAGATTGCCGAGAGCACAATGTTAGCAAGTCATATGCTCTTGCGTCGTTAACGCTATCGAGTATCTTTTAGGACTCAAGCCCTATCTATGTTATCGGTAGAGCGAATCGAAAATCCAAAATCTAAAATCGTAATCGTTCGACTGAGCATAGCCGTACTCCTACGGAGAAGCAAGCTACGCGTAGCGTTCCGCAGGAAAGTCCAAAATCCAAAATTGTTTGACCTAAGTGAGGCATTCGATGAATATCCAGCAACTGCGTCAATCCTTAAAACAGAAGTGGCTGAGTTACTACGAGCAAAATAGTTCTTGGCTGGTTAAAATGCGAGTTTGGTCTACTTACGATGGTCTGCGGCGTCCTTCGTCTGGTTTTATTTTGGCAACGCTGTCTGTTTTGGAACCGCAGTTTGATGAGATACTTGCTTTTATCTTGGATTTAAATAACAATCCGGACAAAATAATTGCTGCTTTAGGCCTCAACTTCAATCCTGATGAAGAGTTACGTTTAATAAAATCAGAAAACCAAGTTGAAAGTCAGCCATTACAAGATAAACTTTCTCACGAAAACAAAGCTGTTCCATTGGTGTTAACTGCCACCAAGGTTGTGCCTGATTCTCCTGTCAAGACGATACATTCAGATTTGCCACACTTACAGCAAACTGTAACATCATTTACAGATAGCACCGAACTAGATCCTATACACAAACCTGGGACATTAGTTGCAGTTCTGACTAAAATTCCTCCCAATCGTTCTGTCAAAGCGTTACATTCAGTCAAGCCAGACTCCGATTTACTCAAGGAAGATAAACCAGTAAAATTGCTTGTCGATCGCTTACCTTCAGGAGGAACGCTGACAATTGCTTCCCAGGTAAACAGCAAAGCCAAAACTATGCCATCTGTGCCATTGACTGCTGAAGTTTCTAGTCACAGCAAACCAGTGCGATCGCTAGCAATTACTATGGATAAACCAGTGCGATCGCTAGCAATTAGTACCGAAGTTACTCAATATACTCAGTATCTTAATACACCATCGCAAGACGTTAAAACCAAAATTGATGTAATACAAAGCACCAATGCCCGTAGTGTAGCTTCTTGGGTAGATGAATTCTGCCAAGGTACCAGATGCGAGCGAGAAGAAAATATTTTTATTTGAACTCCGGGTATTCGTGAGAAACAAATGGGATGTCTACTATTTCACCCTCAGTTTCTGAAACTTTAACTTTCAAGCCCACACCACCAGCTTTGGTGCGGATATAACCTAATCCAAAATAACCATCAGGAGTTTCTGTATAACTGGTAAGTTTGCCGACCTTTTCATCTCCGAGGGCGATCACACTGCCTACTCCCGCATTACCACTGAGTTTGACACCAAATAAGTGCTGTTTTACACCTTTATAAGTGTTTAGCCGAGCAATGGTTTCTTGCCCAATATAGCAACCTTTGTCAAAAGAAATTGTTTGCCATAAACCAGCTTCCAGTGGATTGTAATCATCGGTGAGTTCTGCATCTGGGGCGGGGCGTCCTTGTAAGATTCGCAACACATCCCAAGCGCGATCGCTCATCTCTACCGCCCCAGCTTCTAAGAGTTTGTCCCAGACTGTTGCTTTGTCAGTATAGGGAAAAGTTAAAGTGTATCCGGTAATGCCTAATCCACTACCTACAGCAATTCGCACTCCCTGGGCAGCAGCAATAGTATATACTTGGTGACTACCGTAAGGTTGTCCGATGAGTTCGCCAATACCCAACTTTTCGATTACAGCGTCGCTTTCCGGGCCGATGAGGCTGAGGGTATTGGTATATTGTGTGATATCAGCTAATTCCACCTTATCGGCAAAGAAAATATATTTATCCAGCCATTCCATGAGAAACTGGCGGCGGTTAGGCGAAACGAGCAGAATCACCGCATCTTCTCTGACGTAGGCGGTTACTAAATCAATTGTTCTGGCTGTGGAAGTGACGAAAACCGTATCACAACCTTGTCCTGGCTTGAGTGCGAGGAAATCATTAGTACTTTGGTTATGTAAAAAGCGGAGTCGGTCATCGCCAGCCACTTTGATGCGTCCCCAGGAGGTGCGATCATATATTGCAACCCCAACTCTAGCAGCTTGGATAGCAGCTGCGTCTCGATTGTCAATTGTAGATGTTGGCATGATGACGAGTTGCCCTGTTTGAATGTTATCGCACTGGAAATCTTAGCAAATAAGGGCTTGCGGCTTCAATGCACCTGAGGTTTTCTTTTAGCCTATAATCAAATCCAAATAAAGTGCCCAACAATAAAAACTAATGAAACGAACTTTTACTGCAAGTGTATGGCAAGAGGGTAACTGGTTTGTGGCACAGTCCTTGGAGGTTGATATTGCTAGCCAAGGAGAGAGCGAAGCTGAGGCATTAGCAAATCTTGGCGAAGCTTTGGCGCTGCATTTTGAACCACCAGTAGCTACAATTATTCCCCAAATTAAGACACTTGAGGTAAACATAAATGCCGCTGAAGCCATTACCTTATCGTGAGGTGAAGCGAAAATTGGAGGCAAATGGCTTTGAGGAAGTTAATAAAACGCGGAGTGCAGTTTTTCTATTTGTTTCTATCCAGTAGGTAAGGTCTTCCAGAAATCTCCGGTCAAAAACGAGGTCGCGTTCTGAATTATCATCTTGAGAAACTTCAGCTTGAGAAAAGGCTTCTGGTTCTAAATTATCCGAAGGGATTAAATTTATTGACTATTCTTTATCAAGCCCAAAATTCTTTCGGAGTTCGTCTATAGACTGCGGTTGATTAGTCTTAGCCTTAACACGTTGTAAAGCATCTAGAAGTCGTGCTACATTTTCAGGTGATTGAAACAAATATGCTGTTTCTATAATGCTATTAAGTTCCGCAGTCGGAATTATAGATACACTTTCAGCACCTTCACGATTCACAACTACAGGTTCACGGCTGTTAATTGCCTCTTCATAAATTTTGTCAAAATTATTGCACGCTTCGGTGTAGTTTATTTGGTTAGGCATTTTTAGTTCTTAAGTCATTTATTGAGCTTTAATTTAAGTTAACTATAAAGCTTTTACGTCCTAATGATTGAAGATCGTGCTGCTTGAAGAAAACGCGATCCCCTTACTTGTTTAACCCACGTTTGCCCTTGGTGTTTCTGAAGGGGAAGTATATTTCTTTGTGTAGCCCCAGAAGTTTATTCTGAGGGCAATTTTATTTGTTACACTTCGGGTAAACTAGCAAACGCCTCTTCAACTAACTCCTTTGCCTTAGCATCCAAACGCAGCCAATCCACTTCGCCAAGTTCATCAATTAAACTAGTATCAATATTAGCCGCTTCCTCTTGTGGGTTGTATTCAATAAAACACACTTGATAACACAACTCCCACAAATCGATACTTGCTTGTTGCTGTTGACGCTGCAAAAGTAAATGATATCCTGGATGGGGCATCGGCAGACGAGCCAGAGTCCGTCTGATATCATCCGCTTCTTCGGGCGTTGCAGTTTCCATTGCTTGCAACAGTTGAGTCACCAATGCTTTGATTTCATCAGTGGTGTTAGGCGGCCAAATCAGGACATCATGGTAAGTTCCCGTCCAAGAAGACTCATCAAGCTGTTTGCGGATATTGTCGATAACGCGAATGAAAGCAGGTTGCATGAGGATTTCAGCCTGCTGCCATGCAACTGAGTTTGTTATTTTAGGTGGCATTGGTAATAAACAGGGGCACTAAACAGAGAAATAAACAGTCTGCGTTTATTAAAAAGCTGCGTTTTTAATCTAAATCTTTTTTCAAGATAGCGGATTTCATTGAAGAAAATTTGGAGATATTTATTACTAGCCCAAAAATTAGGTGATAACTCTGGGGAGAGAATATGATAGGCAAGTTACTAGACCATCGTTACCAAATAATTCGAGTCCTCGCTACGGGAGGATTTGGTCAAACCTACATTGCCGAAGATACTAGGCGGCCAGGTAACCCTATTTGCGTTGTCAAGCACCTCAAACCCGGAACTGACCCCAGAGTTTTTGCTACTGCTAAGCGTCTGTTCAACAGCGAAGCCGAAACCTTAGAAAAGCTGGGCAACCATGACCGGATACCCAGACTACTGGCTTACTTTGACGAAAACCAAGAATTCTATTTAGTACAAGAATATATTGAAGGACACACCCTAGTCGAGGAACTTCTACCTGGTAAGCGTTGGACTGAAAGCCAAGTAGTTCAACTGTTGCAGGAGATTCTGGGCATTCTAGAATTTGTCCACAAGCAAGGCGTGATTCACCGTGACATCAAACCAGATAATATTATCCGTCGCGCCTCAGATAATAAGTTAGTTTTAGTAGACTTTGGGGCAGTAAAGCAACTGCGTACCCAAATGGTAACAGTTGGCGGGCAAGCTTCTGCCACAGTGGTTATCGGCACTCCTGGCTATATGCCCACAGAACAAGGGCAAGGTAAACCCCGCCCCAACAGTGATATTTATTCCCTTGGGATCATTGCTATTCAAGCATTAACAGGATTGCAGGCAACAGAATTACAAGAAGACCCGGAAACAGGGGAAATCATCTGGCGGCATTCGGTAACCGTGAACCATCGACTGGCGGCAGTGTTGACAAAGATGGTGCGCTATCACTTCAAAGACCGCTACCAAAGCGCCACAGAAGCACTGCAAGCATGTAAAAACGCAATTAATCCTGTAGCTGCACTTTCCGCACCTCAAGAATCTGTCAAAAATTCCAGTTACCAAGCAACTAAACCCCGACCCGAAGCAGTATCTCGCCAGCAAACTCTGGCAGTTGCACCAGCAAATCATGTCCCCCCCAGACCCGTGCGTCAGAACTCTAGCAAATCCGACCCATGGCCAATATTAATTGGCATATTGTTAGCGGGTGGTGCTGCTGCCTTGGTAGCAAATGTATATCCCAATGTAAAAAATTTAGCTGCTAACTTTACAGGTAATGATACCGCTTTAGCAAACAAATGCTCGGCTGTGGTTGTGGGAAATTCTAATATCCGTTCTGAACCTAGTTCGATCAATTCTGGTAATATAGTGCAAACTGTTGGTAATAATACCAGCTTCGAGGTGACTGGCAAGCAGACAAAACGAGGTTGGATAGAAATTAAACTCAAATCTGGAAGTTTGGCTTGGGCACACCCGGCTGTGATAGCTAATAAAGGAGAATGGACTTCTTGCCTGCGGGAAAAACGCATTGCAACTAAGACGATAGATGATAGTACTTTAATTACTACTCGACCGATTCCCCAGCCCAAATCAAAGTCTAAAGATGTAGTAACTTCATCAGCAGAAAAATCAAAAGCGTCAACTGCTGGTACTCTGAAATCAGAGCGATCGCAACCTAGCGACAACAGTGCCAAGATTTTAGAACAGGCAAAAAATAAGTATGATTCGGGAGATTTAGTTGGAGCGATCGCACTTTTAAAATCACTTCCGACAAGTGCTGCTTCTGATATCCAAGAAACAGGTAAAGTCATCGCTCAATGGCAAGATGATTGGGCTAAAGCAGACGCATTATTTAATGATATTAATCAAGCACTAGAATCTGGCCAATGGGATAAAGTTTTAGATTATAAAAACCATCCAGAAAAATTGCCTAACACTCAATACTGGCGAAATAAGATAGAACCTTTATTTAAACAAGCAGCTGAAAATCTAGCAAAACAAGCACTAGAAAAAATAGACAATCAAGTTAATCAGAAGAATCCCCAAAAAGAAGTTACCGATACTAAGGAACCTGCTACTCAAGAGAGTCCCAATGTTACAGAAACTCCTAATGGCAGTTTGTAATATTAGGGACTTCCAAAAAGTAAATTATCCCAAATTATTTGTACATTTGTAGGGGCTGCGCCCCTACGATGGGATGTTTTTTAAACTGGAAGTCCCTTAAGGTTGGCAAACCAAGTAGGGGCACAACAATGTTATGCCCCTACAATAAAATGAACATAGTAAAAAATGTTAGCTTAAAAATATCATTGCAAACAGACCTTTATTTCCATGACTTACTACGTAATCTACGACGGAAATTGTAATCTCTGCGTTACCTTAGTACAATTTCTAGAAACCTTAGACCAGGGAAAGCTGTTTCAATACACTCCCATGCAAGATGAGCAGAAACTTTTAGAGTGGGGAATTACAGCGCTAGACTGCGAACAGGGAATGATTTTAATTGATGGTAATCAGCCTCAAAGACGTTGGCAAGGTAGTAATGCAGCAGAAGAAATTGGGCGGTTATTGCCGTTGGGAAGTGTATTTGTAGACGCTTATCGGGCGTTACCGGGTATGAAGTGGGCAGGCGATCGCTTTTACGAACAAATCCGCGATAACCGCTACACTATCTTTGGCAAGCGTTCTAGTACTTATGAATCCGCATACTGTGTTGATGGCAGCTGCAAACCGTAAGAGTGGATAGTTTTACTAGCTTAAAGGGCACGCAAAAAGGCGGATGTAGACTTTGCTTGTGTAGTCGCCAATTCCATTCGCCCTGGCTCTGTGCCTCTAATTGTCATTAAAATTAATCATTAGACAGAGTTTTGTAGTCATAAATTCAGCCCTTTGATACTAGTAAAAAGTCTGCTATAACCACCATGATCCTATTTGGCGTGTTTGTAAAGATCGTGTAACAACATGAAATTACTTTCACGCCAAAATCCAGCAGGAAGCATTATTCAAGGGGGGGATCTGCGTGAGAATTGGTGCTAATTATTTGGGTAACGGAGAGTGTGAATTTACAGTTTGGTCTCCAACATTAGATAGCGTTGCTGTGCAAATTTTGACGCCCCAAGCGCAGGTAATTGCGCTCAAACCTCAAGCAGAGGGATACTGGCAAACGAAGGTGAATGACGTGTATCCGGGTACGCTTTATAAGTATGTGCTGAATGAGGAAAACGCCTTTCCTGACCCGGCGTCGCAGTATCAACCCGAAGGCGTGCATGGGCCATCTCAAATTATAGATCGGGACTTTGAGTGGACTGATGAAGGATGGGCTGGAATTCCTGTGGAGTCGATGATTTTCTATGAACTTCATGTCGGGACATTCACCCCTGAAGGCACTTTTGCCGCCATTATTCCCCGCCTACCGGAATTACGAGAACTGGGAATTAATGCAATTGAAATTATGCCCATTTCCCAGTTTCCCGGAGATACCCATATTGAGCCTGCTTTGGCATACCGTAACTGGGGCTATGATGGCGTTTATCCCTATGCTGTACAAAATTCCTACGGTAGTCCAGCGGATCTCAAACAACTAGTGAATGCTTGCCACGAAAACGGTATTGCTGTTGTGCTGGATGTGGTGTACAACCACTTTGGGCCAGAGGGTAATTATATGGGTCAGTTCGCGCCCTACTTTACCAGAACCTATAAAACCCCATGGGGCAATGCGATGAATTTCGATGATGCCCTGAGCATGGGTGTGCGAAATTATTTTATCCAAAATGCGATTTATTGGTTGGGCGAATTTCATATTGATGCATTGCGGTTAGATGCAATTCAAGCAATTTATGACTTGGGTGCGAAGCATTTTTTGTGGGAATTAGCGGAAGCAGTTCATCATTTTTCACAACAAGGGCAAAGATGGAAACGGCATTTAATTGCGGAAAGCGATTTAAATAATCCGCGAATCATTCGTCCGGCAGAATTGGGTGGATATGGACTCGATGCTCAATGGAGCGATGATTTTCACCATGCATTGCATACACTTTTAACAGGCGATCGCCAAGGATATTATCAGGATTTTGGCACATTTGCCGATCTAGCAAAAGCTTATCAAGACACTTTTGTTTATGATTGGAAATACTCAGTCGATCGCAAACGATATCATGGTGTTTCTTGCCGCGATCGCCCTTTATCACAGTTTTTAGTGTGTAGCCAAAATCACGACCAAATCGGCAACCAAATGAAAGGAGAACGCCTCACAGCGCGGATCTCTTTTGAAGGATTAAAATTAGCAGCTGGCGCTGTTTTACTATCACCTAATTTGCCGTTATTATTCATGGGAGAAGAATACGGCGAAACCGCACCCTTCATATATTTTGTTAGTCACTCTGACACAGATTTAATTCAAGCAGTTCGAGCCGGACGCAAAGAAGAATTTGAACCATTTCACTATGAAGACGATCCCCCAGATCCTGAATCCGCAGAAACATTCTTAAAGTCTAAACTCAACTGGGAATTACGCCATGAAGGTAACCACAAAGTTTTGTGGAATTGGTATCGTCAATTAATTAATTTACGCAAAACCCACCCAGCACTTCTCAATCAAGACCGCAATTTTATCGAAGCGACTAGTGATGAAGACAAGCAATTAGTTATCGTCCGTCGTTGGTGTGAAACGAGTGAACTAATATTTGTATTGAATTTCAACTCGTCTCCAGTAACAATCACTCTGCCAATTCAAAATAATGCTCACAAACTATTAGATTCAGCAGACACCTCATGGTCTGGGTCTGGTTCCCAAGCTCCTGAATATCTGCCTGCGGGACAAGAAGTGAAATTACAACCCATTAGTTTAGTACTTTATGAAAAAGAGTAGGGTGAAATAAATCAATTCAAAATTCAAAATTCAATAATTCTGGGCATTGGAAATCGGGAAACTAGAGGAGATTTTTCCCCAATGCCCGATGCCCAATGCCCAATACCTACTACCCACGAAAAACAAGTATGCGAATTCCAAGAGCAACTTATCGAATTCAGTTTACACCTCAATTTGGCTTTGAAAATGCAAAAGCGATCGCTGCTTATCTCTGTGATTTAGGCATTTCTGATTTATATGCTTCGCCGATTTTCAAGGCACGGTCTGGTAGCACGCACGGCTACGATATAGTAGATCCCACTCAACTCAATCCGGAACTGGGAACTAATGAGTCCTTTGATGCATTAATTAGTGAAATACAATCTCTGGAGATGGGTTGGTTACAAGATATTGTGCCCAACCACATGGCCTATAGCAGCGAAAATGAGTATTTAATGGATATCTTGGAACACGGACCAGATTCCAGCTATACTGATTACTTCGACCTTTCTTGGAATGTACCATTTGGCGATCGCCAACAACGAATTCTCGCTCCTCTACTGGGAGATTTCTATGGTGTATCCTTAGAAAACGGACACATTCAACTGCAATACGAACAAAACGGTTTAACTGTCAATTATTACAGTTTAAAACTACCCCTGCGCTTAGAATCTTACACAAAATTTCTCACCTATAATCTTGGCAAACTGACGCGCACGCTAGGGCGAAATCATCCCGATTTTATTAAATTATTGGGGATTCTTTACATTCTCAAAAATGTACCTTCAGAAGTTGCGGGTAAACAGCGACAAGACCAAATTGCATTTATCAAAGGATTAGTTTGGGAACTCTACAACACAAACGATTTAATCCGCGAATTCATTAATGAAAACCTGAAAACTTTTAACGGAGAACCAGGGAATTCTGAAAGTTTTAATCTGCTAGACGATCTACTTAATGACCAGTTTTATCGTCTCGCTTTCTGGAAAGTTGGCGCAGAAGAAATGAACTATCGTCGGTTCTTTACTGTCAATGAACTGATTTCTGTCAAAATTGAAGAACTGCGGGTTTTTAATAACACTCATAGTCTTATTCAAAAGCTAGTTGAAGAAGGTAAATTTACCGGTTTACGTATTGACCATATTGATGGACTTTATAACCCAATTCAGTATCTTGAAAGGTTGCAAGAAAAAACCGGGGATGTTTATATCACCGTTGAGAAAATTTTGGAATTAGTGGAAGATTTACCAGAAAATTGGGAAATTCAAGGTACATCTGGCTACGATTTTTTGAATTATGTCAATGGTGTATTTTGTGACAATGAGACAGAATTTTGGTTTGATAAAATTTACCATGCTTTTATTAGTACAAAAGTAGATTATGCCTCGTTGGTAAAAGAGAAAAAGCAGCTGATTCTAGAAAAGAATTTAGCAGGTGACATAGATAATTTAGCCATCCTGTTAAAGAATATTTCCAGCAAATATCGCTATGGCAATGACTTTACCATCAATGGACTCAAAAGAGCGATCGCGGAAATTTTAACAGTGTTCCCAATTTACCGCACTTATATTACTCCCGATGGCATTGGGGAAAGCGATAAACTCACCATTCAAGACGTAATTAGTCAAGCAAAAGAACAAACACCTTTGTTGCAGCATGAGTTAAATTTTATTGAAAAATTGATGCTGCTGGAATTTGATAATTCTCTATCCCAAACAGAACGGGAACAGTGGATATATTTTGTTTTACGAATGCAGCAGTATAGCGGCCCCCTGATGGCCAAGGGTGTGGAAGACACAACATTATATGTTTACAATCGCCTGATCTCACTCAATGAAGTAGGAGGAAATCCCAGCCATTTTGGCATTTCTGTAGGTGACTTCCACAGTTTTAACCAAAAGCACCAAGCAACATGGCCTCACACCATGAACACCACAGCTACCCACGACACCAAACGCGGCGAAGATGTGCGAGCAAGGTTAAATGTATTGTCGGAATTGCCGGAAGAATGGGAAGAACAAATTAACATTTGGAGTCATCATAATCAAGGACATCGCAGCGTTCGCCACGGATTTGCCATGCCCGATCGCAATGATGAGTATTTTCTCTATCAAACCCTAATCGGTGCATTTCCTTTTGCGGAAGAAGAACACGAATCTTTCGTAGAACGAGTGAAGGAATACATGATTAAAGCCATTCGAGAAGCGAAAGTGCATACTGCATGGTTGCGACCTGATAGCGAATACGAACAAGCTTGCACTTCCTTTGTGGAAAAAGTGTTGAATCCTGCAATTTCAGAGCAATTTCTTGAAGCCTTTCATCCTCTTCAACAGCGAATTGCCTACTATGGAATGTTTAATTCCCTTTCGCAAACTCTACTCAAAACTATCGCACCTGGCGTACCTGATTTTTATCAGGGAACGGAACTTTGGGAATTAAGTTTAGTCGATCCAGATAATCGCCGTCCTGTGGATTTTGATCAGCGACGGAGTTATTTAAGCACCATTAAAGAGCAAATCAAAACCGATATTCTGGGATTAATTCAGGAGTTGCTCAAACACAAAACCGACGGTAGAATTAAATTGTTTTTAACGGCGCAATTACTCAAAGCCAGAAAAGATTATCTCTCATTATTCCAAGACGGAGATTATCTGCCGTTAGAAATTCACGGAACTCACGCCAATCATATTATTGCCTTTGCCCGACAATTAGGGAATCAAACAGCGATCGCCATCGCGCCTCGCTTTTTCACTCGCCTCATTCAGCCTGGAGAAGATCCCTTGGGCGAGTCTGTCTGGAAAGATACCCACCTACAATTACCCTCTGGAACTTCCTTGTCTTGGAAAAATGTCTTAACTGAACAACCCTTACAAACCAAACAAACATTATCCATCGCCTCTGCTCTTGCCCATTTCCCAGTTGCTTTATTAGTTAGTAGTGCTGAGTAAAAAAATAGAATCTCACGCAGAATCGCCGAGGCGTAGAGAAATAAAACTCTGCGTTACTCCGCGATTTCCTTGGCGTTCCTTTGCGTTTAAAAATAATTCCGAGTCCACATTATGAATACTCCATCACTCACCACCGCACAGATTGACGCTGTGCAATCCCATATCAAAAAAACGTGGAAAACCTTAACGCGATCGCACGAACATTTATTGCAATCTGCCAAGGATAGTAAGCTAGACCACACATCAGATACTCCCTGGATTGTTTACATTTCACCTTCGGAAGATTGTCCTAACGTTCAGACTGTGTTAGAGCGATCGCTATCTCGTCAGGATATGCAAAGAATTCAAATTCGCACTTTGCCGAGCGAAGTCGAAGCAATTCGAGAGCATGGATTATTATACCTGCCAGGGCCTTATGTCGTCCCTGGTGGTCGCTTTAATGAAATGTATGGTTGGGACAGCTACTTTATAGTATTGGGACTTTTGCACGATGGCGAATTAGAACTAGCCCAAAGTCAGGTAGACCAGTTACTCTACCAAGTGCAGCATTACGGTACTATCCTCAATTCCAATCGGACTTACATGCTGTCGCGATCGCAGCCGCCGGTTCTTAGTATGATGGTTTTGGCGCTATTCCAGCACACCCAGGATGAAGAGTGGCTCAAGTCAACTGTACCCCTACTAGAACAGTTTTACTATTACTGGGTAGTTCCGCCCCACTTGAATGCTGCCACCGGTTTATCCAGATTTTATGCTTTTGGCGAAGGCCCTGCACCAGAAGTTTTGTTTTCGGAGCGAGATGAACAGGGAAAAAGCCACTACGATCGCGTTAAGGAGTACTACCAAACCTTTGAGGTTGAAGATTATGATGTCAGTCTTTACTACGATCGCGAAAATGACGAACTGACCAGGCTATTTTATAAGGGCGATCGTACCATGCGCGAGTCGGGTTTTGATATCACTAACCGATTTGGCCCCTTCAGTGCTGATATCCTCCATTACGCTCCTGTGTGTCTGAACAGTTTGCTGTATCAGATGGAACAAGATTTAGCGAAAATTAACGATATTTTCGGTAACGAAGAACTGGTGCAACAATGGCACGAACGTGCAGAGATCCGCCGCCAACGCATCGACCAGTGTCTTTGGGATGAAGAACAGGGGCTTTATCTGGACTATCACTTCCAGAGTGGCGAACGCCGCCGTTATGAATTTGCCACGACATTTTATCCCCTCTGGCTGGGAATTGCTTCCCCATCCCAAGCCGAACGCCTGGTAGAAAATCTTTCTTTGTTTGAAGCCCCAGGTGGAATTTTTACCAGTACTCGTGTTACCGGGAACCAGTGGGACGCCCCCTTTGGCTGGGCGCCGCTGACGTTAATAGCTGTCCAAGGACTTCACCGTTATGGATATCATACGGAAGGCGATCGCATTGCCAACAAATTCCTCGCTATGGTGGTTAAGGAATTCGGGCGTCACAACACTTTAGTTGAGAAATATGATGTTCAACGCTGTTCTGCCAACGTTTCCAATGAAATCTGCTTTGGATATAGTTCTAACGAAGTTGGTTTCGGCTGGACAAATGGAGTCATTCTGGAACTTTTAGCAGCGTCTGGGAGAAAAGTTTAAATCAACGCAAGTTCGACAGATTCCGAATAACCCCTCTCCAAACCTCTAACAGAAGCAAAGAGAGGCTTAAAAACCCTAATTTTTCGTGCCCAACTCTGGATATTAAAGCCCCTCTCCGTCTCGGAGAGGGGTTGGGGAGAGGTTCATCGAACTCACGTTAAGTTAAGACAGTCGCTACATCTACTTTTGGAGTCGCAAAAGCTGCTTTTCAAGTCACAAAAGCTGCTTTTCAAGTCACAAAAGCTGCTTT
>NZ_CAWUDO010000073.1:0-42983 GCF_963920935.1 Nostoc sp. CCY 9925
CAGCTTTTGTGACATGAAAAGCAGCTTTTGTGACATGAAAAGCAGCTTTTGTGACTTGTAAACCTATTATTATCAAAAAATTTCAGCCAACATACCTGCATTTATCGTAAATTAAAGGGTTTAAGACCCCTCTCTTAGAGGATGTTTGAAAAGTATTGGGCGACTAGAAGTCGCTACTACACAAGCAAAGTCCACCTCCGTGGACTAATGAAAAAGAAAGGTTTTAACTCACGGAGGTGGGTTTTGTCTGTGTAGCCGCGACTTCTAGTCGCTTTTCAAACATCCTCTTACAAAGTTCTGATCTAAGGAACCCTTAGCTCAACGCCACTTGCTTTCCGACGCAGGGCGACAGGAACGCAGTGGCTCGACTTTGCGCTACGTCTACACTTAGACTCATTTTCAGTCGGGGTTTAAATCCCCCGGAGTTGCTCCTCTTGGAAAGACCCCAAGACCGCACTCCTCTTCGTCTGAAATGTCTTTAATTTTGAATTTTGAATACTTCGGCTACGCTCAGTACAAGTTTTGAATTTTGAATTGTTAATTTCCTCTACCCTCCACTCGCTACTCCCTATTTTCAAGATAGTATTACTGTCACTTTGGCTGAAAGCTAGATAACATTAGATTCGGCGTGTTTACTGTTCAGGAGTGCCAAAATGTCTAAACAGCTGGGTCAAAAAATCGCACCCACACCCATATCAAATGATATTGGGGTGGTGGATTTAATTGATAATTACTTCACCGCCTACAACTCAGCACGTTTGCGGGAAATCTGCCAACTACTCAGCCGCGATGTCTTGACAGAAGGTGTCACGGTGGGAGTTAGCCTTTCTGGTGCAATGACGCCGGCAGGATTTGGGGTTTCAGCGCTTGCACCCTTAATTCGTAACGGTTTTATTGACTGGATGATTAGCACTGGTGCAAATCTTTACCATGATATGCATTACGGTTTGGGTTTTGAACTGTTTGCTGGTAATCCGTTTTTAGATGATGTGAAACTACGCCAACAAGGCACAATCCGGATTTATGACATTATTTTTGGCTACGATGTACTGCTAGAAACCGATGCTTTTATCCGCAAAATTCTGCAAGCAGAACCTTTCCAAAAACGCATGGGAACCGCTGAGTTTCACTATTTACTAGGCAAGTATGTCCGGGAAGTAGAAAAGCAATTGGGTGTGCAGAATTCTTGTTTGCTGGCTACAGCTTATGAATATGGCGTACCAATTTATACTTCTTCCCCTGGAGATAGTTCCATTGGGATGAACGTAGCAGCTTTGGCGTTAGAAGGTTCGCAATTAATATTAGATCCTGCAATTGACGTGAATGAGACAGCAGCGATCGCTTACAATGCCCGTGAAGCTGATGGTAAAAGTGCTGCTGTCATTCTCGGTGGTGGCAGTCCGAAAAACTTTTTGCTACAAACACAACCGCAAATTCACGAGGTCTTAGGACTAGAAGAACGCGGACATGATTACTTCGTGCAATTTACCGATGCTCGTCCAGATACAGGTGGTTTGTCTGGGGCAACTCCATCGGAAGCCGTCAGTTGGGGTAAGATTGACCCAGAGGAGTTACCTAACACAATTGTTTGTTACACCGATAGCACGATCGCTTTACCATTGGTAACAGCATACGTCCTCAACAAATGCCAACCTCGTCCCCTAAAACGTTTGTATGACAGACGAGAAGCCATTTTCGAGAAACTGCAAACAGACTATCTAGCAGCCAAAAGCCAACCATCAGATCGAATTCCAGCTGCGGTAGCTGAAAATGCTTCACAGCCAACAGCGACCTATCCTTGCGGTAGGTTGATTCCGAATACGTAGGGAGTGGGGAATGGGGAGTGGGGAGTTAGGAGTTAAGAATTTTCTCCTTTGCCCCATGCCCTATGCCCTATGCCCCATGCCCCATGCCCTATGCCCCATACCCCATGCCCTATGCTCCATGCCCCATGCCCCATGCCCCATGCCCCATGCCCTATGCCCCATGCCCCATGCCCCATGCCCCGTGCCCTATGCCCTATTCCCAATTAACCAATAAGTCGTCATTTTCCCTTTGCCTTTAACTTCGATTTCGCCCCGCTTTTCAAACAAAAATTCATTACACAGGGATTTATAAGTATTTTCTGTGACCTGGATTTTGCCAGCAACTCCTTGTGATTCCATGCGGCTGGCAATATTTACCGTGTCTCCCCAGAGGTCGTAAGTAAACTTTTTCAAACCAATGACTCCGGCAACTACGGAACCGCTATGAATACCGATGCGGATGCTAAAATTTTGGTTATTCTCACCATTAAATAAAGCGATCGCTGCTTGCATATGTAATGCCATTTGGGCGATAGCTTGAGCATGATCTGAGCATCGTGTGGGTAAACCGCCGACTACCATATAAGCATCGCCAATAGTCTTGATTTTTTCTAAACTATGTTGTTCGGTGAGGCGGTCAAAAGCTGAAAAAATAGGATTGAGTAAGTTTACCAGTTGAATCGCACTCATGGAAGCAGTGATTTCACTGAAGCCAACGATATCTGCAAATAAAACTGTAACATCAGCAAAGTCTTCAGTAATGCTGGCTGGTTGTTCTTTCAAGCGTTTGGAAATTGCTGCTGGCAAAATATTCAGCAACAAACGTTCCGTTTGCTCCTGTTGATGGAGGAGTGCTTTTTCTACTGCTAATCGCTCGGTAACATTGCGAAAAATCCCATGAGTAGCAACTGGATGACCTTCGAGAAATTTACCGTTAATGTTACCTTCTAAATAGATTGTCTCACCATTTTTGGTAATGAATCCGGCTTTAATTTGCTCTTGCTTTTCTCCGGAAAGCACGCGATAAAACTTTTGCCAACAGTATTGTCTAAACTCTGGATGTATAATATCAAAGACATTTAAAGAAGCAATTTCAGCTTCGCTATATCCTAAAGTTTCTCGCCATGCGCGATTGACATACAAAAAACGGCCATAGGCATTCACAGCTTGAATCAAATCATTAGCATTTTCAAATAAATCTCGATATCGTTGTTCGCTTTCGACAAGAGCGATTTCTGCTTGTTTGCGTTTGATAAACTGGGCGATTTGGCTACCAATAGAACCTACCATTTTCAAGAGGTCTGGATCTTTTGCTTGGATATCTCGGCTAAAGAAAACCATCACCCCTAAGATTTCATTATCGTCTAAGATGGGGAAGCCAAAAGCTGCATGTAATCCAGCTTCAGCAGCAGATTGCGATCGCCTAGCGTCTCCATCTTGTGTGATATCATCAGTCCACAAGGGCGATCGTCTAATCCAAATTTCACCAGGTAACCCAACACCAGGAGTATATGTAGTTTGCCACGTAACTGCTTTAAACTCTCTGGCAGAAACTACTCGACTTGACCAAATTTCCACACACCTTAATACTGCATTGACACTGTGTCTTTTTACTGAAGTACCGATATATTGATTTGGTGTCCAAAGTTCGCCTAAATCCCATTCCAGGTTTTGACAAATCGACTTCAAAATTTGGGGAATTACCTGTTTTATACTCTGTGATTCTGATAAAATCCGGGTGATAGCATACTGGGTACTTGTACGCTGTTCCCGGCGCTGTCGAGCAGTAATATCACGACCGATGTAAACAATATCTTCTAGCCCTTCTGTTCCTTTGGAAATCACCGAACAAGAAAAAGCAATCAAACGTTTTTCTCGATTTTTCGTTCTACAAACTACCTCTAAGTTTTGAAAACTTTGCTTAGCAGCAAAATGCTGATAAATTATTTTTATTACTACTTGGTCGTCAATTATCAATGAAATAGGTTGATTAATTAATTCTTGTTGAGTAAAACCAAATAATTCTTCAGTAGCATGATTGACTTTAATGATTTTTCCCAAGTTACTAGTTACCAAAAAAGCATCTGCCATTGAATTGATGACTCGATCCATGTAACTTTTACAAGTTACTAAAGCACTGGATAGCAAATTTGCTTCATTAGTTTGCTGTGCCAACTTTTGTTTTAAAACAATTTTGTCAGTTACATCCTCAATGAGTACGATTAATTTATTTTCAAATTTTTCATGTTGTTCACCGATAATATATATATCTATATATAAATGAGATTGTTGGTTTGAACCTCGTCTAACTCCTTGTAATTCAAACAGTTCTTGCTTTCCGTACAAGATAGCTTTTAAAATATCTTCAAGTCCGATCAACTCAGGAAAACTTAGCCGGATATCTTTACCCCGTGTCGCCTCCTCAGGCCGATGTACAAACCGTTGCACTTGCTCGGATGTATCTATAATGCAAAAATTATCATCCAGTTCCAAGCGTTCAAATTTATGTGGGAAAGAAGGTTTATTAAAAATCCGGTCTAATACTTGGTCTTTCATTGTGGTGTGAGAACAGACTTAAGGCTGATCTTGCAAAATGAGGATTTAGAGCAAAGAGAAGATGTCAGAACTGCGAATTCAGAATTTTCCAAGTCAGAATTAAGAAGAGTTTACAATCAAAGCTTAATAACTTCAAGAAAATCAGTAAGCTACAAAACCCTTGATGTTGTAAATATTCTGCATTTTGACTACTGATCGGAACTTCGGAGTCTCAGCCTCCGCTCCTGAATTTTGGCTAGAAGATTTCAGAGAAGAGAAAGAAAAAATTTAAATTATTGCTATGTGAGACTATCATCTCATTGACAATTAACGCCTCAGGAATCAGAAATAACAATTAATAATTCAGCACTACTGATGATTCTTTAGCTATTCTTTCAAACGTTTGAACCACATACAAGCCTGTCGAGTCAGAAATTACAGAAGTTGCTAATACTCAGTTTTTTTACTGAAATTCATATTAATTGATTAAGTGTACTATTTTTTAGCACCAACTCCGTATGGTTAATTCAAAACGGCTCTTAGCAATCCTTCGAGTCACTCGATCGCAATTGAGTAACTGATAGTAAATAAACTTTCGATTTTTCATCTATGTCTTTTGGAGTATTGACAATAAATTATAAATTTATATTCTATCAAAACTTGTTCTCCCAAATATTTAACTTTATCCTACCAATACCTGTTGATTATTAATTTGGGGATGGGGCATTGGGAGGTGTAAGAGGGGTAGGAAGAGTGAGAAGCTTTTTTATAATTTCCCCAACTCCGCCATCTCCCCCCACTCCGCAAGAGTTAAAACTACGTCAAAATTTAAATAAAAGCGATCGCACCTACCAAAATGCACATTACCCAAAGCCTCCATACAGCAATTCTCGTGACTGACTTAGAACGGTCTGAACACTTTTATGGCAAAGTATTGGGATTAGCCAAAATAGATCGTTCTCTAAAATACGCTGGCGCATGGTATCAAGTCGGCAACTATCAAATTCACCTCATAGTTGCACCAACTGTCCCCACCGAAAACCAAAACGAAAAATGGGGACGCAACCCCCACTTCGCCTTCTCTGTTGCTGACTTGGACGCCGCCAAACAAGAATTACTCGCTCGTAATTATCCCATCCAACCCAGCGCCTCAGGCCGCCCCGCCCTGTTTACTCAAGACCCAGATGGGAATATTGTTGAGTTGAGTCAGCAGTGAGAGAGTGAACCAGACGCCGGGACGCGAAGACACAAACAGACAAAGAAAAACTAATGACTAATACTTCGGCTTTGCTCAGCACAAGTGACTAATGACTAATGACTAATGAAAATCATTGCCTACTCTTACACCGATCCTCTACTAGAATCTTCTCCCGATGAAAGCAGTTGGGGATGGGAAGTCGATCGAGTTTATCAAGATTTGGGCAAGCGAGAGTCCTCCGGACACGCTTCGCGAACACAATTACAACAATTACTCACAGATTGCCAAACTGAAGGTGCAGATTATCTGTTGGTTCGTCGTTTGGAAGAATTGGGGGATACTGTAGAGGAAGTAAGCGATCGCCTTGATGAACTCGAAGCGATGGGAGTAGCGGTAATTGCCACTGAACAACCTTACACTTCAGAAAATTCTCCTCTTCGCGCTGACTTGCTGAGTTTACTACATGCAATCCAACGCGAACAACGTAGTCGTCGCATCCGTCAAGGACACGCCCGTAATCGTCTCGACGCTGCACCACCACCCGGTAAAGTTCCCTACGGCTACCGCAGAGGTAAGGGAAAATATACCATTGACCGCAGTACTTCACCAGTGGTCAAGGATTTTTTTGACCATTTTTTACTCTATGGTTCTTTGCGCGGTTCAGTCCGCTACTTGGCAAAAAAATACAGCAAAAAAATTTCTGTTACCACTGGACGCCGCTGGTTAACTAATCCAGTTTATCGTGGCAATACAGCTTACCAAAATGGTGAAATTATCTCCGATACCCATATTCCCATAATTTCCAAGGAAGAAGCTGCCCAAGTTGACCGACTTTTACGCCGTAACAGCCGTTTACCACCCCGCACTGCTAGTGCGCCACGTTCTTTAGCTGGGTTGGTTGTATGTAACGAATGTCAATCACATCTAACGGTTACCCGTGTCACCCAACGCAACCAAGACCAAGAATATCTGTATTTACGTTGTATTAGCTGTCCGCGACGCCCTAAGTGTCCGGCTATTCCCTACCAAGAGGTTTTAGAACAGACAATTGAAACCGTTTGCCGCGACTTACCCTTAGCTGTAGCAGGAATGAATTTTCCCCAGTTGGATGCAGTCAAAAATAGTTTAAGTCAAGCGATCGCTCGTCAGCAAGAAATACTCGCTCAGTTACCCGCTTTAATTGAAACTGGAATTTTAGATACCGAAACAGCAAAGTTAAGGGCTTATAAACTCCGCACAGAAATTTCTGCACTCGAAGCCAAGTTGGCAATTCTTCCCCCCGTTAATTTGCGTTCTGTTGCTGTTGCTGTTTCGATTCCACAATTCTGGTTAGATTTGTCCGAAACAGAACGACGATTTTACTTTCGAGAATTCATTAAAGACATTGAAATTGTTCGCCAAGAGCAAAAATGGGAGTTGCAAGTTATTTTTATTTTTTAAGAATTCATAATTCAGAATTCAGGAGTATTTTAAGATATAACACTTTTAAATTACACAGTCACTCATACTGTTGAATGCTGACAGTTAAATGTAACTGTCAATAGTCAATAACTAACACAAAAAATGTACTGCGTTAAATACGCAACAGCTTAGCTACGACTCATATTTTATTTTTTCAATATACCTAGAGTGCTTGACAGCAAAGGCTAATACACCAACCAAAGGTTTTTTGTAGTCATCTCGGCAATCACATAATTCTGACTTATACTATGTAATTTTGTCATAGTACTAGTAACAAAAAAGCTTGATGAAATATCAGACAATGTAGATTTATTTACAAGATAGTCCAAAAGTATTGAGCCAGTTTTTATACGTATTATTTTTATCATTTATCGATAAAAAAGATCGTTAAATAATTAAGATAAATTTCCCGGAAAAATAGTACTAATTAAAGAAAGTTGAGTTAATCTTGGAAACTAGCAATCGTTAAGAACAGACGTTGTTACTGGGTGACAACATTGGAGATTCGCTTTGGTCTCTATGTAATCAAACCAGCAAGTAAAATGATTACCAGAGAATATGCAAGAAGGAAGCTTTATTTGGGGTCATCTAGAAAAACAGCATCGCACAGTCGGCAGATGGGTTGATTGGGTATGGCTTCTCGTATTACTGTTAGCGGCAGTGTTACTGTTTAGCGTCAACCTGGGAGGATTACCCCTGCGAGATTGGGATGAAGGCACCGTCGCACAAGTCGCTAGGGAAATTTGGCACGCACCAGCAGGTTCAATGCGCTGGCTTTACCCAACGCTAGGAGACGAGCCTTACCATAACAAGCCACCCTTAATGCATTTGCTAATTGCTTGGGCTTATTCTCTAGGAGGCGAGAGTGAATTCACTACGCGGCTCCCTGGAGCAATTTTAACATCAAGTTCAGTACCTTTACTGTATTGTATTGGTCGAGAATTATTTCGCCAACGTTGGGCAGCTATTTATAGTGCCTTGATTTACCTAACAATGCTACCCGTGGTGCGTCATGGACGTTTGGCGATGTTAGATGGGGCGGTGGTCAGTTTTTTGATGGTGATGATGTTGTGCGTATTGCGATCGCGCCGGGATTTACGTTATTGCCTTGGTGTTGGCATCGGTTTTGGGTTAATTTGTCTGACTCAAGGATTGGTAGGCATATTACTAGGTGCGATCGCGATCGTATTCTTATTTTGGGATACGCCACGATTACTCACCTGTTATTATCTGTGGCTAGCTATCTTGATTGGTATTTTACCTGTGATTGCTTGGTACGGCGCCCAACTAATTCACTATGGTTATACCTTCGCCCAAGTCGGCCTTGTAAATTCATCGAGCCGAATTGGCACAGTTGCAGAGATAAATTTTGAACCACCTTGGTACTACATCATTGAACTTCTCAAGTACACATGGCCGTGGTTATTATTCTTACCGCAAACTGTACGTTTAACTTGGGAAAATCGCAACCTTAGCTGGGCAAAATTAGTACTGGCGTGGAGTGCTGTTTATCTAGTATTAATTTCCTTGATGATTACCAAACTTCCCTGGTATATATTCCCGATTTATCCTAGCTTAGCCTTGGCTTTTGGTATCCAGTTAGCAGAGACAGAAAATTTACCTTTAGTGTCATCCTATCCCCGTAGTTGGGTGGCAGGTTTGGCGATTTTGGCTGTAGTCGCTTCTGTTGGCAGCATTTATTTTAGTTGGGGTACAACACCAAAAACCGACTTACAGCTAATTTTTGCAGCAGTAGCTTTAACAATGACCTTAGCAGCTATTTTGGCAGAGCGAGGCGACGGTCAATTTCTGAAGATTTTGTTCTGGGGAAGTTATATTTCGCTGCTACTGTTAATGAAATCGAATTATTGGGTTTGGGAATTATCTGAGGCTTATCCAGTTAAACCAGTAGCCGCGATGATCGTGCGGGCAAATCCAGCTACGAAGAAGATTTATACATCTTTTCCCTACTCTCGTCCTTCGTTGGATTATTACAGCGATCGCACCATTATTCCCGCTTCTGTTGGTGAACTGCAATATTATTGGCACTACAACGGGCAACCCTACTTCCTGCTTCATACATCTACTTTCAACAATCTTCAACTAGAGTCAATCAAGCTAATTGACCAAGCCGAAGATTGGAAATTAGTTACTAAAGATACAAATCGCTTATAAATTTGGGGCATCCCTGGGGGTGTGGGAGGTGTGGGAGGTGTGGGGAGTGTGGGAGGTGTGGGAGGTGTGGGAGGAGAGGGAGGTGTGGGAGGAGAGGGAGGTGTGGGAGGTGTGGGAGGATGGGGAAGAAATCTTTGTTATGCTGTATCCCCGATTAAAAATAAGGTGGGATCGGGTACGGCAATTGATTGAGCTGCTAGGCATCGAGATCCGTTCTCGTCTGGAATCACAACAGGCTGCTTATTTTGTCCCTTACTATCAGTCGGAATGGCACGCTTGTAAAGCTATTTCTTGGGGTGAGGCAGGAGGCAGAGGGCAGGAGGCAGAAGTTATGAAATCTTTGTGCTGCAAAACTTTCGGGTTTTTATTTTCTTTTCCTTCTGCCTCCTGCCTCCTGCCTCCTGCCTTATCTTCGTGCCATTCCTATCAGTCGTTAGGGGCAAGTTCTCACCCGAAGTATTCCCCGATAACGTATGGTAGAACCTCGATACCTGCGCCACTTCTTCTCACACACAAAGGTTGGGTTATAGCTTAACGCCTCTTGCCTATTGCCTATTCCCTACCATAAGTAGAACGGTGTGAAAAATTCAATGTTTGTAGTAAGGACTTTAGTCCTAAGAAAAGGTCTAAAACCCTCGCTACGAGGTAAGTTTAGCTAATGTTATATTAGTTAACATAGTTTGATTTATTCTCACCTACTTACTTATAACTTTTCACAAATGATTTAATAGGGTTATACATAAAACAGTGTTCTATTTGTTGGAGAAATATAGAACACTGTTTCATATAAATATTATTGATTGCAAAATTAGAGAGATTAAAGTAATATCTGATTGCTCATAGGGAAAAGACCAATATTTATTATGGCGATTTTTCCTGTGGTTTTTTAATTTGCTCTGTAGGAAGCACTTGGCGATCGGAACTCGTGGTTTCCTGAGTGATAGCAATCATACTAAAAAAAATGGCACTTCCTACAGCAAAGGCCACCATAGGACGCTTAAGTAGGACAAAATCCCTGACAATCCTAGCCAAAGGTCGGCTTTGACGACGCAGCGCCGAAGAAATCATCATTTGTCTCCAAGTAAACGGATCGCGGACATAATGACCGCTTTGGCAAACTACTAACCTTTCTTGGCAATAGGGACAACAAAACAAGCCAATACGCGTTTTAATTGGTTTGGGTGCGGCATTTCTTTGGCAAATTGGGCAAGTAACATAATGATTATCAAAAGTGTGTATATTCATTTACTCGCTGTATAAGAATAGCTATATTGAATTGGGGTCAACCAAGAGGACAATGAGAAGGGAAGACAAGAGGAGGAGTTTTCTTATTGCTTTTGCCTTGTTGTTTCCTTGTCTAGCACTCCTATGACTTCTAAGTATATTTTTACATCAATGCTGAATCACACATACATTCTATTACTACCAAGGATGGCTCAATGGTCGCAACACGAGTATAGCTAGATTTAGGCGAAAATGACTTCTCATTAATGCTTATGGCTCATAGTACTTATGTTGTCTCTAAAGAGAATACGGTTGACGTTGACTCGTACCCCATCAGCGTAGGCTAGCAAAAACCGTAGGCATCGCTGACCCCCAAATAATAATTGTCTCCCATTTAACTATTTTCCCCACAAAAATTTTGCATAGTGACATTTTTTGCTATAGCTTTGTAAATCGAGCAAATAAAGTCTACTTGTCTGGTTGCTAAATAATGGCTCACAATGAGAAGTAACAGATAAAAATTTAAATTTTTTCTTACATTTACCCCGCCTCTCAATGACTCTCTTGCCTCCCACTCAACTGAGGAAGGTAACGGAACAACCTGCCTTTCCTACACCTTCTGCCCGCTTAGCTCATCTAATCAACCGTTTTCAACCATCCCCAGAAACCGTCGTGCTATTTTTAGCCATGCTAATTGGCGGTGGCACTGGTATGGGTGTAGTCACCTTTCACTATTTAATCGAGCTGATCCACCATTTAATGCTAGAAAATTTCATGGGTCAGATCGGCGTCTGGGGTGCTTGGACTCTGGCTTGCGTTCCCACCCTTGGCGGATTAATCGTTGGCTTGATGCGCTGGCGTACTCAAGATTTCGGCCCTGGACTTTCATCTCTCATCGCTGCTTCCCAGGGAACAGAGATCAGGCGACCACTACGACCAGTTACCAAAATGCTAGCTGCATCTGTTTCTTTGGGAAGCGGTGCTTCTTTAGGTCCAGAGGGGCCCAGTGTAGAAATTGGCGCAAATTTTGGTATGTTGTTGTCTGTGGTCCTAAATGTATCTCAGGAGCGACGACGTTTACTGTTAGGTGCTGGCGCTGCTGCTGGATTAGCGGCTGGGTTTAATGCTCCCATCGCCGGAGTATTTTTTGCCTTAGAGGTGGTAATGGGAGCTACATCCTTTGCTACTTCAGCTGTCAGTGTGGTGCTGCTGGCGGCAGTGGTAGCAGCTTTAGTTGCTCAAATTGGTTTGGGGGCACAACCCGCTTTTGATTTACCTGCTTACCAAGTCCGCAGTCCTTTAGAATTACCCCTTTATCTTGGCTTGGGTTTAGGGGCTAGCCTAATTTCTCTAACTTATACTCAATCAATTCGTTTGGCGAAAGCCTGCTTTGCTGGCAAAGTTCCAGGCTTTCAATTTCTGGGACGAATTCCTCAGCCAATTCATCCAATTATCGGCGGTGTTATTGTTGGCGCAGTTGCTTTGCACTTCCCGCAAATTCTGGGCGTTGGTTATGAAACTGTGGAAGCAATGCTTCAGGATGTCAAATTTTCACTGCACCTATTAGTTGTGCTGTTGGTAGTGAAGCTACTGATAACTGCAATTAGCGCGGGTAGCGGTTTTATTGGCGGTTTGTTTGCACCAGCTATGTTTTTAGGCGCTTCTTTTGGTTCCGCTTACGCCAAAATTTTAGCTGTGGTATTCCCGACAATTTGTGAGCAAATGGCAGCTCCTCCAGCTTATGCAATGGTAGGGATGGCAGCAATGTTGGCTGCGAGTGTCAGGGCACCGTTAACGGCTATTTTAATGCTGTTTGAATTAACCCGCGACTACCGCATTGTTTTACCGTTGATGGCTGCTGTTGGTTTGAGTGTTTGGTTAGTAGAAAGGATTAAACCGACTTTTAACTCTAACTCTAATCTGCAACAAATTGGTCTTTCGGAATTAAAAGATGAACGAGCAGAAATTGTGCAGGAAATTTTGGTAGAAGATGCTATGCATCCCTACCCAAAAAAATTACCTGCAACTTTGAGTGTGTTAGAAGCAGCTGTGGAAATGCTCCGCGATCGCACACGAAGTGTTTTAGTAATCGATCGAGCAGACCAATTAGTTGGTATCCTATCTCTAGAAGATATTAATCGTGCTCTTGCTCTTTGGGAAACTTACCCAGATTTACCAACTGAAATTTCAGATAATTTATCCAATCAAACTCTCATGGACATTTGTACTACTGAAATTCTTTACGCCTGGCACGATGAATTATTATCTGAAGCTTTAGACCGCATGAGTCTTAGAGGTTTGCATCAATTACCAGTGGTAGCACGAGACAAACCCGATCGCATTTTAGGTTTACTAGAAAAAGAGCAAATTGCATTAACCTGCAATTTAGCAGTTACGCGCAAAGCACTGCGGCACTATTTACCAGTCTTACCGACAACAGATATAGTTATTGGTCATTAGTCATTGCTCATTAGTCATTTGTTTTCACAAATGACTAATGACAAAGTGCAAAGTCTGAGGGAAGGTTTCCGACCATCAGAACTTTGTAACAGAGACAAATGACTATTGACAATTGACTAATGACTATTTATTAAGCAGTAGCTTCTAGAGTTTCATCCTCTTCCCGATCTTCTGGATCTACTTGTCTCAAACGAATGTGCTTTTTACCTAAAGTGATGAGAAATTCATCTCCTGGTTTGAGATTCATCTGTTTTGTATAAGCTGAACCTATAAGTAAGTTACCATTGGATTGCACACTAATTCTATAGCTAGCACTACGTCCACCGCGCCCATTAGCACTGGGTGTACTGTCTAACTGAATGCCTTCAGCATCGATTAGGGCATTTAAGAACTTCATCATATTGACGCGCTCTATACCATTTTTGGTAACGGTATAGTAGCCGCACTTCTTGGCTTTGTCTTCCTTGCTCTCGTTCTCTAGCTCTTTGACTTTTTTGAGCAGTTCTTCGCCGACTAGGGGTTCAATTTTTTTCTGTTTAGGCATCAACTTAGGTCGAAAACGAATGTTTGAAGTGTTTGAATCGATTTTATTTTAGCTGAGGTTGAGCTAATAGGAAGATAATCCTTTAGTTTTTATCTCAACATAGCCAAGTATATTACACTCACAGCCAGAATTGTTATGCGATTAGCAAATATTTCCCCAACAATTTATTTTATAGAATACTGCCAATGCTGATAACTATATATATAGTTTGTGAATTACTGTTAAACTATATTTGTTTAAGTTTTCTAAACTAACCTTCAAAAGGTTGTCTAGTTGGTGAAAATCATAACTGAGTCAGACAATGATAAGCAAAACTGATCCTTAGTGATTGGTCATTGGTCATTAGTCATTAGTCATTGGTCTAAATAAATGACTAATGACTAATCACAAAGCACAAATTCACTAGCGCCGATTTCCGGCATTCAGAACTTTGTAACAGAGGGCAAAGCTGACCAGAATGAAACTAACTACCAAAGGACATTACAGTGTGAAGGCGTTGCTAGATTTGAGTTTACAGCCAAGATATGGTCCTGTATCTGTAAAAGCGATCGCCAAACGCCAAGATATCCCAGCTCCTTACCTCGAAAAACTACTAATAGAAATGCGTCGTGCTGGGTTAGTGAATTCAATTCGTGGTAGCATCGGCGGATACCAATTGGCAAGAGAACCTATACAAATATCTATAGGACAAATTTTGGAAGCAGTTGGCGAGAGTATTACTCATTTACCCGATCGCACTCCAGCACCTACACAAGCTGAAGATTGGGTAACATTTACCCTTTGGCAAAGACTTAATCAAAAGCTCAAAGAAGCGTTGTACAGTATTACTCTGGCAGACCTTTATTACGATGCTCGTAGTTGGCAAGCTTCCCTTGGAGAAGAAGCTAGTTTTGTAGTTTAGTCATTGGGCACTTGTACAGAGCATACTTCAACTTCCTTCGGCTTACCTCGACTTAGCTACTTCGACTGCGCTACTTGGGCTTGCTTCTCTACGAGAGGCTGCGCCAACAGCTTTGCTCAGCACAAGTCAGCATAAGTGGCTCATTACAAGTGACTAAGGACTAATGACTAATGACATCTGCTGTTGTTTTAATCATTGCGGCACTTTTAGATTACTTAATTGGCGATCCTTGGGGTTGGCCTCATCCCGTACAATTTATAGGTTGGGTAATTTCTCAGTTAACCAAATTTTCTCTACCATTATGTCAACATTCTCTAACACAACGTCTAGCTGGAATTTTACTAGGCATTATCGTCATAATTGGTAGCGGTCTTGTTGGTTTTTTCCTCGTTCAAAGTGCCAAATGGGTGCATCCGCTGTTAGCAATTGCTTTAGAAAGTATTCTTTTGGCTAGTTGTTTTGCTGGCAGGAGTTTGCGAACAGCAGCAGTGGCTGTTTTACAACCTTTAACAGCAGGAGATTTACTAGAAGCGCGTAAGATTTTAAGTAATTATGTTGGTCGAGATACACAAAATCTTTCACAAGCAGAAATTTTGCGAGCCGTTTTAGAAACAGTCACAGAAAATGCTACTGATGGGGTAATGGCTCCACTTTTTTATGCAATTATTGGTGTCTTTGTGCCAGTTGTGGGACCGATTCCGTTAGCTTTAGCATACAAAGCCAGCAGTACCCTTGATTCAATGGTAGGTTATCGGGAAGCACCTTATACTTATTTCGGGTGGTTTAGTGCCCGGTTGGAAGATTGTTTAACTTGGCTACCTTGTCGGTTAACAGTAATGACTCTGGCACTTTTATCGGGTAAACCGATGCATGTTTGGCGAATTTGTCGCCGGGATGCAATTAGCGATCCTAGCCCCAATTCTGGCTGGAGTGAGTGCGCCTATGCTGCGATTTTAGGTGTACAAATGGGGGGTAAAAATTGGTATCGTGGGGTAGCTAAACACAAACCATTGCTAGGAGATGCTATTTATCCCATTACCCCAACTTCTATTTATAATGCTTTGCAACTGACTCGATATTGTTTTTTACTATGGTTAGGGATAGCGATCGCTATTCTCTTAATACTCTCAAATAGGGCATGGGGTATGGGGCATGGGGCATGGTGAAGAGGACACGGGGACAACGAGAATTGGGGACAAGGGGAAAGACTTGTTATAAATTCTCACCTTGTCCCCTTGTCCCCTTGTCTCCTCCGCCCCTCCGCCTCCCCGCCTCCCCACTCCCCACTCCCCACTCCCCACTCCCCCTAAAGATAGCTATGTCTGCAAAAGTAGTTGAGATCCTTTCATCAGAAGAAATTCGCCGTACCTTGACTCGGCTTGCCTCTCAAATTGTAGAAAGGTCGCGTGATTTATCCCAATTAGTGCTTCTCGGTATATACACTAGGGGTGCATTATTAGCTCAATTGTTGGCACGTCAGATTGAGACACTTGAAGGTGTAGCCGTTTCCGTCGGCGCTTTGGATATCACATTTTATCGGGATGACCTTGACAAAATTGGTTTGCGAACTCCGGCGAAAAGCGATATTCCTTTTGACTTAACGGGGAAAACTGTTGTACTCGTCGATGATGTCATTTTCAAAGGACGGACAATTCGCGCTGCTTTGAATGCTGTAAATGAGTACGGAAGACCAGAGGTAATTCGTTTAGCTGTGTTGGTAGACAGGGGTCATCGTGAGTTACCAATTCACCCAGATTTTATTGGTAAGCAGTTACCTACCGCTAAAGAAGAAATTGTCAAAGTTTACTTACAAGATTGTGATGGAAGAGATGCAGTAGAGTTGATGGGAGATTAGTTATTCTCCCCATGTCCCCGCGTCTCCCTCATCCCCTCCTCCCCACACCTCACCGCAAAATGGGACTCCCATGATGATGAACTAAATACCACTTACCACCAAGAAGCTGAAATACATTTGTAGCTGTTGATTGTGCTTCGAGTCTTCTCGAACCTACGACTTGAAACACATTTTCTATTAGCACAACATAGCCAATATTATCAGTTACATCTGTAGCAATTACCTCTGCGTTTATTTCGATATAAGCTGTATTTTTAAATATCTGCTCCCAAGAAGTGCGAATCTCTTTCCAACCCCGCAACACTCTACTACCAGGATGAATACAAAAACTACCAGTTCCCTGTGACCATATTGCACTCATCGCCTCAATATCTTTTCTTTCAAAAGCTCGATAAAAACCTGTATTAGCAACTAAAACTTCATCCTTGGTCATAGTAAGTTAAATAGTTAGGAGTTAGGAGTTGGGAGTTATATCATGTTCGGGTGAAGACTTATCATTAGGACTGACGCACAAGGGGACGCGGAGAAATTTTAATAATAAGTGATTATCCGAACTTGATATTAAGAGTTACTAAATTATAACTCTCAAGTTGGAATTAATTGGTTGATTTATCAAGTAGCATTATGGCTTGAGCCTAACGCACTATGTTATTTAGCAGTGCTTTATAGGCTAATGCTATGTTTTTTATGACCAATCGCCTCGAAAGATGTACCTAACTAACACATCTTGCAAGAATTGGAATTTTATTAACTCCTAACTCCTAACCCTTTTTAACTGTACTAATAGTTTGTAATAGTTGGTTAGCTGTATACGGTTTAGGCAAAAAGGCTTTGATACCTATGTCATAAGCGGCATTAACCTTATCTGTTGAACTCAGTCCACTGACGGCAATAATTTTGACATTTGGGTTAATCTTTTGTAGGGTACGGATGGTAGTTAGCCCATCCATAGATGGCATAAGCATATCAGTTAATACAAGAGATATTTCATCTCGATGTTCTGCATATAAGGCTATAGCTTCAATGCCATCACTGGCTGTAATTGCTTTGTAATTATGACTTTCCAGAGATGTTTTTGTCACATCTCGAATGGCTGCTTCATCATCTACAACTAAAATTAATTCTCCTTGACCTGGAGGTAATTCTTGCTGTTGTTCTTCTACAGTCTCCGCTGTATCTTGAGCTGGCAAATATACCTGAAATTGGCTGCCTTTTCCGGCTTCAGTGTATACATTGATAAAACCGCCGTGGCTTTTAATGATGCCAAGCACTGTAGACAAACCAAGACCAGTACCTTTACCAACTTCTTTAGTAGTAAAAAATGGCTCAAATATCCGGTCTAATATTTCTGGTTGAATACCAATCCCCCCATCAGTAACAGTAATCAAAATGTGATGACCAACTTTAGCATCAATATGCATCTTGGTAAAGTTTTCATCAACGAAAAGGTTTTCCGCAGAGATTTTTAAAGTTCCACCATTTGGCATAGCATCACGAGCATTGACACAGAGATTCATCAGTACTTGGTGGAGTTGGGTAGCATCACCAGATACAGTCCAAAGATTTTGGTGAATTTGGGTAAAAACTTCTATAGATTTGGGAAAAGTTTCCTTAATAATTTGCTGAATTTCAACTATTAAATGCTTTAATTGTAGGACTGTGCGATCGCCTTCTAGTCCACGAGTAAACGATAATACTTGCTTGACTAAGTTTGCCCCTCGTTTAGCGTTAGTAATTAATATTGGCAGCAGTCGCCGAGAACGATCGTCATGAACTTGTGCTTCTAAGAGTTGGGCTGTCATCAAAATTGGGGCAAGAACGTTATTCAAATCGTGGGCGATACCACTGGCTAAGGTGCCAATACTTTCCAATCGCTGGGCGCGGAGAAATTGGGCTTCTAGTTGTTTTTTCTGTGTTATGTCAGTGTTTACTACGAGGATAGTTTCTGTTTTTTTACTAAACTCCCGGACCAACGTCCAACGGCTTTCAACAATAATTTCTTTACCTAATTTTGTTTTTTGATGTAACTCGCCTTCCCAAGAACCATTTTTCATCAAAATACTGAGTGCTTCTTTAACTTGAAACACCTGTTTTTCCTGCCAAAGAACTCGTGTCTTTTTATTGATAGCTTCTTGTTTTGTCCAACCGTATAGTTGCTCAGCAGCTTTGTTCCAAAATAAAATTTTATCGTCTAAATCACGGACAAAAATTGCATCCGTAGCAACATCCAGTAAAGCAGCTTGTTCGCGAATTTTCTGTTCTGTTTGTTTACGTTCAATGGCGTAGCGGATAGAACGCTCTAACAAAGGTGCCGTTAATTGGCTTTTTTCGAGATAATCTGCGGCTCCGGCTTTCATGGCTTCTAGGTCTATTTCCCAGTCGCCCTGACCGGTGAGTAAAATTATCGGAGAACAACAGCCGGTGGCAATGGCTTCGCGCAATAGTTCTAGTCCATTGTGTGGTCCCAAACGGTAGTCTACAAGATAAATGTCATGTTGGTGCAGAGCGATCGCACTCCTGGCTGCTTCATAATTATCCACCCATTGCAGCTCGCAGTTTGCTACCTGGAATTCACTGAACCAATAACGAGTCAAAATATAATCGTCTTCATCATCATCAACGAACAGAACTTTGATGGGGCTGCTGTCCATGTTTGTCTTCCATTGCTTCTGTTGGCAGTTTCACAATTTCAAACCAGTATTTTCCGAGAGTCTTCATTAACTCAACTAAAGAAGCAAAAGTCACTGGCTTAATGATGAAGGAGTTGGCACCCAAATCGTAGGTATTATATATATCTTCTTGGTCACCTGAAGTTGACAGCATGACAACAGGAATTCGCCGCAGTTGTGGGTCAGTTTTAATTTCTTTGAGCGCCTCAAAACCGTCTTTTTTCGGCATATTCAAATCTAATAAAATCAACCCTGGATGCGGTTTGGCGCTGTTGTCAGCATATCGACCACGGTGGTATAAATAATCCATCAGATCTTCACCATTACTAACGATGTATAGTTCAATTGGCAATTGACTTTCTGCCAATGCCTCGCGAACCAACATCTTGTCGTCTTCGTCATCATCAGCCATTAAAATTGTGACGTTTGTTTCTCGACCCTTCACTATGCATCGTCTCCTTTGCATTGGTTTATTAGTATGAATCAAGTTATTAACTTGGCACAGATGGCAACTTGCACATTGACAAAAATAATCAAATATGCAATTGATATATTTAGCTATGAAAGCTTCATTTTTTGACAACAAACCGCATGTTGCAGTAGTAGTCTAAAAGCGGAAACAACGGAATCTTATTAATAGTTAACATAGTGGTCAATCTATACAATAAATAAGTCCTTGAAATTAGGGGGCATAGTTGTACAATTAAGCTAATTTTTGGGTCTGGTCTTAATCCCTCTCCAGGAATAAAAATTAATGTTGGCAATCAACTGATAATGTGACAAAAAACTTTGATCCTTGCCCTGGTTTGCTTTGGGCTGCGATCGCTCCATGATGACGCTCGGTAATTTTCCGGCAGATAGCTAAACCTATACCAGTTCCCTCGTATTCAATACTACTGTGCAAACGTTGAAAAACGTTGAAAATGCGATCGAGATACTTTTCTTCAAAACCAATACCATTATCCTCTACAACGATTTGGCAAAAGTCAGAATTGGTAGAAACTTTATGTCCTTGCTTGTTTAAATGATTACCATAAATTCTAATAATCGGTGGTACTTGTGGGTGGTGGAATTTTAGGGCGTTACCGATGAGATTTTGCAGCAATTGGCGCATCTGTACAGGATCGGCTTTAATGGTGGGTAACTCTCCGATTTCGACAGTCGCCCCAGTTTGCTGGACATAAATTTCTAAATCAGATAATACTTCTTGGGCGATCTTTGCTAGATTTACCGATACAAAAGGCTGGGCCCTAGTAGTAACTCGTGAAAGTGTCAGCAAGTCTTCAATTAATGTCTGCATTCTGTTAGCAGCATTCTGCATCCGTTCTAAGTAATCGCGTCCCTGTTCAGTTAACAGGTCGCCGTAGGTAACTTTAAGGCGATCGCCAAAGGTTTTAATCTTACGCAGTGGTTCTTGCAAATCGTGGGAGGCGACAAATGCAAATTCTTGCAATTCTTTATTGGAACGGGCGAGTTCTTGCCGCTGGCGAGTTTCTTGTTCTAGAATTTGGCTCTGAGCTAAGGCAATGCCTATTTGATCTGCCAGTTGTTGCAACAGTTCAATTTCCGAGCTAGTCCATTCACGAGGATGGGCGCACTGATGAGCAATTAGTAGCCCCCAGAGTTCATTTTTCAGGAAAATCGGAACTACAAGGTTGGCTTTGATGGCGAATCGTTGCAGCAATTCGACGTGGCAAGGTTGGATATCAGCTTCTTTGATGTCCCTAATGGAACTAATTCGCCCTTGGCGGTAACGCTGGATGTAATCGTCACGAAAGGAACAGTCGGTAATTTGCTGCCCCATAACAACAGGCAAACCGGGAACTACTGCTTCTTGAACCGCCATCAAAGAGCCATTTGGCTGGAGGCGCAAGATTAATACACGGTCGGCAAGCAGTAGTTTTTGCACCTCTATAACGCTGGTTTGCAGAACTGCATCGATTTGTAAAGATTGACGAATTTTGAGGGTGATATTAGCGAACAATTGCGATCGCATATTTTGACGTTGTAATTCTGCTTGGACACGGTTGCGTTCGTGCAGAGCGGCTTGGCGTTCAGTAATATCCATCATTGCGCCCATAATTCGCACTGGCTTACCTGTCTGGTCATGGACAACATAACCCCGGTCAAACACGTAGGCATAGGAACCATTACTGCGACGAAAGCGGTATTCATTTGACCAGAATTTCTCACCGCTATCGATCAAAGCACGCACTTGGTTAGCGATTCTCTGCCTATCGTCTGGATGTATGTGTTCACTCCACCATTGAGCGGTAAAACTTATTTGCTCTATCGAGTAACCAAACAGTGTTTGTAAAGCTTGATTCCACCACACCTTATTAGTCAGCAAATCCCAGTCCCATAAAAGATCGTTGGTAGCACGGGCGACTATTTGGAAACGTTCTTCACTTTGACGCAATTGTTCTTCTGCTAATTTACGTTCAGTGATGTCAGTATGACAAGTTATCATCCGCACTACATTTCCGTCTTCGTCCCAGACTGCTTGACCGCGATTCAAAACCCATTTGTAAGTGCCATCTTTACAGAGAATTCGATGTTCGCTGATAAAAAACGGGGTAATCTTGGCAAAGTGATCGGCGATCGCTTTTCTGACAAATCCCATATCATCTGGATGCACTCGTGTTGCCCATTCATCTAATTCATGGGAAATTTCATCTTCTTCATAACCGAGCATTTCCTTCCAACGAGTTGAGAAAAATACTTGGTTATTTTGAACTTTCCAGTCCCAAATACCATCATTATTACCGCGCACCACTAACTGGCAGCGTTCTTCGCTTTCTTTGAGTGCGTTTTCTACCCGTTGACGTTCAATAGCAGCAGCGAGAATATTAGCAATCGATTGCAGAAAATAAATTTCATCTTTAGTAAAGGTCTGTTGTCTGGTTGTATGTGCCCCTAAGACACCAAAAGGACGCTCTTTGCCATGAATCACCACGCTAATTCCGCTCACAACTTGATGGTCATGTAGCAGTTGCGGTCCATTAAATCGCGTTTCGCTTCGCAGGTCATCGACAATCACCGGCCCGCTAGAAAGTAGGGTATAGCCAGCTTGGGAATTCATCAAAGCGTTGACGGTAGCATTTCCCACCAAACCAGGCTGCCAACCTACTCCAGCCCGTAGCAAGAATGCACTACCATTTGGCAGTAGTTCTAAAACTTTACAATACTCAACTTTTAGGCATTGGGCAACGATACTCACACATAAGTTCATCAGTGTAGTCAAGTCTGTACCAGCTAAGGCTATTTGACTGAGTTCTGCCACCATTGCCTGCTGGTTAGCATGAAGTTCTAGTGCTTCCTCTGCTTGCTTGCGCTTGGTGATGTCTACCTCTATTGCAGACATTCCCACAGCCGCACCTAACCCATCCCGACAGACAATTCCTTTGCTTGCTAAATAGCGAATGCTACCATCGAGCAAAATAACTCGAAATTCGATTTCATATTCTACCCCATCCCTAATAGCTTGCTGATGCGATCGCCTGACAAAATCGCGGTCTTGGGGATAAACGCGGTTGAGAAAAGCATCATAGGTGTCGTTAGAAGTCTCTTTTTCCCAGCTAAAAAGTTTTTCTAGCTTACCTGAATAAGTAATTTTATTAGTCAGAAGATCCCAGTTCCAAATGCTCATGCCAGCAGACTCTAATGCTAACCTCAGCTGTGCTTCTCGCAGTTGTGCCTGGGCAGTTTGTTGTTGTAATTCCTGCTGAGTACGACGAGCTTCCAGAAGACGGCGCAATCTTTGACGTAATATCGGCCATTGAATTGGCTTAGTAATAAAATCAGTTGCACCCGCAGCAAAAGCTTTTTCTACAGATGCGCGGTCATCAAAAGCGGTAATTATTAACACTGGTGTATTTTTGCCATCGGAGAGTGCTTGCAGTTGAGCGCAACAGCTAAAACCATCCATTTCTGGCATCATCGCATCCAACAGTACTATATCTGGGTGTAGGCGAGTATAGGTAGCGATCGCTTCTAAACCGTTACTCGCTTCTACCACCTGATACCCTGCTTCTTTCAATAGCTCACACAGATACCTTCGCATTAAATGGTCGTCGTCTACAACCAGAATCAGGTTACTCATTTGTCGCTTGTTATTTGTCAAACAATTTCAGATTTGGGATTTTGCGAAAAGTTTGTAGACGCTTGTGCCGCTTCCCACTGGGTGCGTTGGTTACCCTTCGGTTTCTCCGAAGAAGTACCGGCGAACAAAGCTTTTCAAGATGGATTTTGGATTGCAGAAAAAGAGCAGGATTTCAAAGGATCTTAGCCACCCTTTTTCAGGGGATACTATTGGCTAATCGGGGGTTACACCCCACACCCCACAATTTTTCGCTATTCCAACAGATGTAGAGACGTTGCAATGCAACGTCTCTACTGTATCCTCAGGGAGGTTGGGGAGATCTAATACCATTTCAGGAAAATCTTGATACATATACGTTTACTGTAAGAGCGCACAATGGTGCTACCCTACTGACGTATTTGTATCAATTTTAATTCAAACGGTATAAGAATTTCAAAACACACCCTAGCCCTTATTGTACTGAGTGCAATATTAATTAATTCTTTTAGCCGCCACTCTTGCAATCTTCACTTCCCACTCAAAAGTCCTTTGTACATCTGGGTTTTAGGCTAACTTGAACACTATGTCATGAAAGCTTAACATTTTAGCTTTAAAATCCAACGGTTCTAGCTACAATGTCATGAAATTATGACAATACGATCCCACAACTGCTGATAAATTCGTGAAATAGCCAAAAAATCTATCCAAACCCCTTGATCCCTACATATGCTTAGTGGTTAATATTGACTTAACAAATACAACTCCTGCGATCCCAAAGAAATGCTAATTTTGGCATAACTAAAGGAATTGATAGGAAATGAATTCAATTTAAAAACAGACTAAAAAACTTAAAAACTGGGCAAAACCAGGAGTCAGGAATAAGAAATTCATCTGGAGTGGATGACATTTTATATCGCATTCTTTAACCAGGGGAAATCATTTACCGCTTAAACTACTGGAGGCCAAATTAATGGCAAAAGAACGCCCGCCACTAGAGGAGATGACCTTACGGCAACTACGTAAAGTTGCCAGCGAATATAGCATCTCTCGCTATAGCCGAATGCGTAAATCCCAACTGCTGGCATCAATTCAAGAAGTCCAGCGCAGCAAAATTTCGCTCAGTCCATCTCGTTCATTGGAGGCACAGGAAACCGTGGAAGCAGCTAAGTTTGAATTAGGTCAGGAAGATCGAACTGGTGGATCTCTTGCTGATGTTGATGAAGGACTCCCAGATCTGCCTTCTGGTTATGGTGAAAGCCGGATTGTACTCTTACCCCGCGATCCTCAATGGGCTTACACCTACTGGGATGTTCCCAATGAACATAAACAAGAACTGCGCCGCCAAGGTGGACAACAGCTGGCACTGCGGATTTATGACGTTACGGACATCAATATCGATTTTCAAAGCCCCCACAGCATTCAAGAATATCCTGCTGATGAACTAGCAAGAGAATGGTATCTACCAGTTCCAGTCAGCGATCGCGATTATGTAATCGATATCGGTTATCGTGCTGCTGATGGTCGCTGGTTGATACTCGCTCGTTCTGCGAGAGTACATATTCCTCCCGTCTATCCTTCTGACTGGATTGAGGATGTGTTCATCACCGTCAACTTTGAAGAAGATTTGCGCGGCACAACTCAATACGAACTCGTTCCACCCGCCAAGAAAGTGGCAGCGACTGGTGCAAATGGTGTAAATGGCGGTAACCCCATCTACGACCAAATCTTTGGTTTAGCGGAATCTGCCGAAGCACAACGGGTTGCTGGTTCTCTGTTTGGCTCCATGCAGCAAGCTGGTTCAGTACGCCCCGAACAAGCCATCAGTTCCTACATATTCCCCTCTGGTGTAGGTATGTGGGCAGTTCCCACCACTTCCGGTTTAACCATGTCCGGTGTGGGAATGTCAGGTGTTGGCTTCTCGGCTTCTGCCGTACCAGTGCGTCCACGCAAGTTCTGGTTAATAGCCGATGCTGAATTGATTGTTTACGGTGCAACTGAACCCGATGCTAACGTAACCATTGGCGGTCGTCCAATTAAACTGAATCCAGATGGTACATTCCGCTTCCAAATGTCCTTCCAAGATGGTTTAATTGACTATCCAATTGTGGCTGTCGCTGCTGATGGCGAGCAAACTCGGTCAATTCAGATGAAATTTAATCGTGAAACACCATCCCGGAATACTAATACCAAAGAAGAAGCTGTTCTAGAATGGTTCTCTTAAGTTTTAGTTCTCAGATTAACTCCAGACTGAAATTTTAAATTATTCCCCGCTATAGTAATTCTGTAGCGGGTTTTTTGTACGATTATGTCTAGAAAAAATTTACTTTTGTTATTTATGGCGATCGCTGCTGCAAGCTTGTTATCAAGTTGTCAAAAAATTGCAGCTAATTCAGTACCCAAAGCATCTAAAATTTGTCCTGGTGAAAATCCCCAATTTAGTATTGATTTTTTTAAAACTAATAATCAAGGACAGAAAAATTCTAGAGGTATTAACCACGTAATTATTTTTAATCCTAAATCAGCAGAATTAGATTTTAAAGTTAATCTTGGTTTATCTCATAAACTCTATGCTAAAGATGCTCAAGGAAAATTACGCAAAGAATATGTACCAAAACAATTTCGTGACCTCATTGTTGGTGATAACGCCAAATTAAATAGAAAACTACCCATCGCCGCAATTAACGCCGACTATATAGATACCACTGATAAACCACAAGGCTTAAATATTTCTCGTGGCGTAGAATATTCAGGAGCATTTAAAAATAAGCGTTCTTCCTTTGGTATATCAGGAGGTTCACCTAGACAACGACAAGCCACTATCCAAGCTGGTAGAAGAAACAGCGATGTTCTCAATTACAATTTAGTAGGAGGTAATGGTAGATTTTATCGCCAGGGTAAATTTAAAGATATTTGTCAAGATTTGGGAGAATTTGCTTGTAAAAGTGCGACTAATCGCTCTATGGCAGCTATCACTAATCAAGGATATGTAATACTATTAGTGAATGACGCCAAAGCTAATTCCGAGATTGAACTATCTGAAATTAATCAAGAGTTACTACCAGATAAATTTGATAATGTCTTGGAAGGCATTGCTAAGAATAACTGCTTAGGGAAAATTCAAGAAGGAATTTTATTTGATGGAGGTATGTCTCCAGGATTGTATTATAACCAAAAAATCTATGTAGAAAATTATGGGCCGATTGGCTCAGTTTTTTTAATCTACAAGAAATAGTTGGATATTTTTTGATTTGCAAGTCGCTGACTAAATATATAGTGAAAACTGACACTATCTTTTACAGCCTATTTCAGGCATTTCCTAGCATCTTCTTTGAACTGATTAACCAGCCGCCAGCAGAAGCAATTGTCTATAAATTTACTTCCTGCGAAGTTAAACAACTTGCTTTTCGCCTGGATGGTTTGTTTTTACCAATCACCAACGATCGAAAAAAACCTCTTTATATAGTTGAAGTTCAGTTTCAGCCCGATGATGATTTATATTACCGTCTGTTTGCTGAATTATTCCTCTACTTGCGGCAATATAAACCCCTTCATCCTTGGCAAGTTGTAATTATCTATCCAACTCGGAGTATTGAAAGAGAACAGACATTACAGTTTGGTGAAATGCTAGTTCTCAATCGAGTTAGACGCATTTACTTGGACGAGTTAAGCCAAGTAGCAGAAGCCTCCATTGGGGTTGGTGTTGTTAAACTTGTTATTGAGGCCGAGGAAACAGCACCAGAGGTAGCAAAACGCTTAATTGAGCAAGCCAAGGAACAGCTAACTGATGAAGTTACTCAGCGCCACCTCATCAATTTAATAGAGACAATTATCGTCTACAAATTACCACAAAAGAGCCGCCAGGAGATTGAAGCAATGTTGGGTTTAAGTGAATTGAAGCAGACTAAAGTTTATCAAGAAGCCTTAGAAGAAGGTAAACAGCAAAGTAAGTTAGAAGCAATACCACGGATGATAAAATTTGGGTTGAGCTTAGAAGCGATCGCTCAATTATTAGATTTACCTCTGGAAGTAGTCCAGCAAGCAGCAGAGAGTTTTCAAGAATAAGTCGATGTCCATCTTTGCTAATCTAGAGCCTAGCTTTAAAAAACACATATGACACCTGAAGAAATTACGGCTACACTCACAGAATTATTTGGCACAAATGTTGGTGCGGTCGCCCCTGGTTCCTGGCAAGTAAACACTTCTACTTTTCAACTCTTAGTGCTACTGTCCAAAGATAATACCTGGCTGCGAGTTTTGCTACCAATATTACCATTACAAGAAGCGCAATCTTTTTTAGCAGAGTTTTTGTCAGCTAACTTTGATGAAACTCAGGAAGTGCGCTATGCTTTGCATGATGGCCAAATTTGGGCAGTGTTTCACCATAACACTAGCACTTTGGTAAAAGTGGATTTTGAAAGAGCGATCGCTCGCCTAGTGTCTCTACATGAAGTAGGTTTAGATAATGCCTTCAATCGGTTAGTTGAAACCCGCATCCGCCAAGTCATCCAAGCAGCAAAACTCCAAGGACAATCTCTGCAAGCTACCATCCAAAACTTAGAACGCTTTTATGCAGAAGGAATCATGGGTGAAATCGACCAAACCGCAGAAGCGCGAGAAGAAACCCTAGCTGCTTGGCGGCGTCAGTTAGAACGTCTATGGAATGAGATATAAATTTGAGAAAGAATTCAGAATTCAGAATTCAGAATTGATGAAAATTCTACCCATAAAGCGATAGAGTTTTATAAGGAATAAGATTTAATACTATAGGAATCATATTTGATTTTTGAAATATACGTAGGGTGTGTTATGCCGTAGGCTAACGCACCAAAACCTTCGGGTGGTGCGTTACGGAAGCCGTAACACACCCTACACATACTTAGATTTTTTCAGAAATCAAATACTAGTCCTATAGTTTCGACCATCATGGGCGTTAGCGTAGCGGGATAAGTCCGGTTTTAAACCAATGTTCACTGAATAATCGCACAAAATTCATTTTGAATTCTGAATTCTGGCTCCTGAATTCTTTTTAATAAATTATGGATATCATTGAAATTCTCAAACAAGACTATCAAAGATTCCCAGTCAATCAAACTTACAACATTTATGCTCCAGATGTTTATTTTCAAGACCCAATGAATAAATTTCGTGGAGTTAAACGCTACAAAGAAATGATTAATTTTATCCAGACTTGGTTTTTAAATCCCAAGATGGATTTACATAATATTCAACATTTGGGAAACACAATTAAAACAGAGTGGACACTCAGTTGGAATACCCCTGTCCCTTGGAAACCACGTATCTCCATCCCTGGTTGGAGTGAATTAGGTTTAAACTCTGATGGTTTAATTGTCTCCCATATTGATTATTGGAATTGTTCGCGTTTAGACGTGGTGAAGCAGCATTTTTTCTCTTCAAATACTTGATATTTAAAATAACTGAATAGTTGATTGCTACAGCGTATTTCAGGTAAATGGTTTTACTTTCTTTGTGCAATCTAACTAATTGGGAAGCAATCATAACTTTGCTCGCTAGCAATTTTGCTTGTTCACGATCTAATATTGCAAAAACAATACATCAATATTCCATACGATTTTACTGATGAGATTAAGGTAGAGACAAAGGGAAAATAGAGATTTTGATTTGAATGAGTTACACGGGTACGAGCGCACAGCTGTGCATTGGTGTCAACTTAAGCCTTAGCGAATAAAATTTGTGGCTACACAGGCGAAGTCCGCCTCCGCGGACTAATGGAAAATTAAGGGTTTGAAACCCACGGAGGTGGGTTTTGCCTGTGTAGACGCGGTTTATAACCGCTGAATTCTGAATTCTGACTTCTGCTGTAAATATTGAGTTTAGCGATCGCTCTATTCAACCTACAAATTATGATGAATAATAAATTCAACCTCAAAGTGCGATCGCAATGACTGATAAAGAACTCAAACATCTAATTGAGACTAATGCTAAAACAGTCCAAGCTATGTTGGATGAAATAAGTGAAGCTAGACATGAACGCCAAGAACTCCGAGAAGGAATGATCCAACTTCAGAATGCAATGGCACAATTAACCAACTTACAAGATAAAATAACTAATTTATTAGTTGCTGTCGATGGCGATCGCCCTACAATTATCAAAAAACTTTCAGCAATTGAAACAAAGCTAGATCTGCTGTTGCAGCAAAACCCAACAGATGAATTAGGGTAAATATTCTACTCCTCAATTCTGCTGTATTTATATTTGGTGCATCTCATCTACTTAGTACGAAAGCTTACTCTAAAATTCCTACCAAAATCTTGACTATCTCTGCCAAATCATCCGGCAAAGTATAGGATGTAATATCCCGTGTAATAGTACGTAAATTCTGCTCTAAAGTCCCAAATACCCACACATCACCCATTGTTACAGCACCGTAGACTATATTTGGTGCATCTTCCAACATCGACAGTGCAATCATTTCTACTGCTAATTGAGTAAATCCCCGTGTCAAGTCATCACGTTTTGCTTCAACCACAACTAAGTTGCGTTCCGATTGAATGAAATAGTCTAAATTCCCTTGGAGTAAATTATTTACCTTCAAGGGGTACTCAATTCGCAGCAGTCGTTTACAAGTAACTGCTACCCGACTTAAGACTGGTGCAACCAAAATTTCCCTTTTGGCAGTTTCACTGCTAAGAGTAACGTAAGGAATAGTATCTTCAAGTTGTTGTCGAAGTTCATCAAGTCCGTCTAGTTGATTACTCGTTCTAGGAAGTTGCAAACGCTTACGGAAAAAAGCATAGTCAAACTCTGCTAAAACTTCATCTGTATCATTGGAAAACTCAAAGTATGAACGAAATGAATAATTCCCATCCGGTTGGAGAATTTTTGGTTTTGACATCACCGCCTCCTACCGTATTTTCCTAATCTACTACTATATAAATAGCAGTCAATAGACCTTTTGCAAAAATAGTTTTGCACTCTTGGGGGGAAGAAAATAGGTTAAAGGAGGGATCTTCCCTTTCCCCTTTGCCCCTTGCTCTTTTCCCTTCCGAAGGTTGCTCTTTCCACTTTACCCCTTACCCTTTTCCCCACTTCTGCAAGAAGTCTAATATGGCAATATAGCTGGATTATCCCCCATATTTATTATTGAACTGTTCGCGCCTAGACGTGCTAAAGCAGCATTTATTTTCCTCAAACAGCCGATAATTGTAAATAAATGTAAAAATCCTCAGGCAGGAAAGAAGCATCCATGCGTGTAATTTTAATGACTGGTAAAGGCGGCGTGGGTAAAACCTCCGTTGCTGCTGCAACTGGACTCCGTTGTGCAGAATTAGGCTATCAGACCTTGGTTTTAAGTACAGATCCCGCTCACTCTCTAGCAGACAGTTTTGACATGGAAATGGGACATGTACCCCGAAAAATTCGCCCAAATTTGTGGGGTGCAGAATTAGATGCACTGCAAGAACTGGAGGGAAACTGGGGTGCTGTGAAACGTTACATTACCCAAGTTTTACAAGCAAGGGGTTTAGAGGGAGTACAAGCGGAAGAATTGGCAATTTTACCAGGCATGGATGAGATTTTTGGCTTGGTAAGGATGAAACGCCACTATGATGAAGGCGAGTTTGATGTCTTGATTATCGACTCAGCCCCCACTGGCACAGCACTGCGTTTGCTGAGTTTACCAGAAGTCGGCGGTTGGTATATGCGCCGTTTTTACAAACCCTTTCAAAATATCTCGGTAGCACTTAGACCTTTGGTTGAACCTTTTTTTAAACCAATTGCTGGTTTTTCGCTACCAGATAAAGAGGTAATGGATGCGCCTTATGAGTTTTATGAACAAATTGAAGCTCTGGAAAAAGTATTAACAGATAATACTCAAACCTCAGTGCGTCTTGTGACTAATCCCGAAAAAATGGTGATTAAAGAGTCTCTGCGTGCCCATGCTTATTTGAGTTTATATAATGTTGCCACGGATTTAGTTGTGGCAAATCGCATAATTCCCAGCGAAGTAAAAGACCCATTTTTCCAACGTTGGAAAGAAAATCAGGAGCAGTATCGCCAGGAAATTCATGATAATTTCCACCCTCTACCCGTAAAAGAAGTTCCGCTGTTCTCTGAAGAGATGTGTGGATTAGCTGCATTAGAACGCTTGAAGGAAACGCTTTATAAAGATGAAGATCCCACTCAGGTTTATTACAAAGAAACAACTATTCGAGTCGTACAAGAGCAAAATCAATACAGTTTAGAACTTTACTTACCTGGCATTCCTAAAAACCAGGTTCAACTGAGCAAAACGGGGGACGAATTGAATATTACTATTGGCAATCATCGGCGTAACTTAGTTTTGCCGCAAGCCTTAGCAGCACTACAACCAGCAGGAGCAAAGATGGAAAATGACTATCTGAAAATTAGTTTTGCTGCAATGTAAGAGTTGAGTTTTGTTGATACGTAAAGTTTCAACAAAAACTTCCAACTAAACAGAAAAAATATTTTCTGATAACCGAGAAAGATGCAAGTAAAACTGCGTCTTTCTTTTTAATTTTTATAAGTTTAGTTAGTAATTTGCCGTAGTTTTACTGAAGACAAATTGATTAAATAAATTCAAAAATATCATTAGATTTAATCATGATGTGTTTCCCAATTATTAATTAAAGATATTATCAGCAATGGCCTCGAACTCTGAACAAGATTGGCGGGGAACTCGCCATGAAGAAACTTTACTACACCGGATTACAAATCGTATCCGACGCAGTTTAGAATTAGAAGAGATTATCACAGTCACAACAGCAGAGGTGCGATCGCTACTGCAAACCGACAGAGTGATGATTTACAAATTTCATCCCGATGGTAGCGGTCAGGTCATTGCTGAGTCTATCTACAACAATCGTTTACCGTCGCTACTAGGACTAAATTTCCCTGCTGATGATATTCCACCCAGCGCCCGTGAACTGTTTGTTAAATCACGGGTGCGTTCTGTTGTCAATGTTGATACTCAAGAAATTGGTCAAAGTCACTTACACGATCTGGAAAATGGAGAAACCATCTCACAGCAAATCTGTTACCGTCCCGTAGACCCTTGCCATATTGAATATTTGAAGGCAATGGGGGTAAAGTCTAGTATGGTAGCCCCTATTCTTTACCAAAATCAACTCTGGGGACTGCTGGTGTCTCATAATTCTGAGGCGCGTTTGATTTTGGAATCGGAACTAGAAGCATTACAAATAGTAGTCGATCAACTGTCAGTTGCGATCGCTCAAAGTACCCTCTTGACTCAAGTCCGCAAAACAGCCGCACAAGAAGCCATCATTAACCGCATTGCTAGCCTGCTACATTCACTACCGACAATTGTATTACAGCCAGCCCTCGAAGCTGCTGTTGCTGCCTTTGATGGTGTTGGTGGTCGGCTTTGCATTAGAAATGCAGCTTTTGATTACCACAATGGTAGCGTCGCCAGCTTCACAGAATGCTTAATCCCTGGAAATACTTGTATAAAGCTATATACATACGGTCAGCAGCCTCTGATACCAGAACAAACCATATATCCACTCATAGAGCAGTATAGTGCTTGGCAGGAACACTACAATTCCAGTGAAGAAAATGATGTTTGGGCGATTGTAGATATTTATCAAACCCCAGGCTGGCGAAGTTTGCAAATTGCTTTTGAACCAACTAAAATTCGCAGTATGTTGGTGATTCCACTCCACTATCGTCAGCAGTTGTTGGGTTATTTAAGTATTTTCCGCAGCGAAATAAATACAGAAACCCTCTGGGCGGGACAGTATGACAGCGACAACAGACAATTATATCCCCGGCGATCGTTTGAAGCTTGGCGCGAATCTAAAAAAGCACAGTTGCGGCCATGGACGCCTGAAGAGATTGAACTGGCTAGAAACCTCGGTAAACACTTTGCTTCCGCAGTTCAGCAGTATGAATTATACCAACAAGTACAAGTCTTCAATGAAAATTTAGAACATCAAGTTAAAAGACGCACAATCGAATTACAACGGACAGCCGAACAACAACAGGCTGTGTTTAAAGTTATTGCCGAGATTCGGGAATCTTTGGACACAGATACGATTTTTCAAACAACTACTAAAGAAGTTTGTCAATTAATCAAAGCCGATCGCGTTTCTGTTTATCGTTTCGATGCTGATTGGGGTGGCGAATTTGTCGGCGATTTTGAGGCTGCTAGTCCATACTGGTCGAATGAATCCGATCTAGGTATTAATACTATTTGGAATGATACTTACTTACAAGATACACAGGGAGGACGCTATCGCCACAATCAAACATTTGCTGTCGATGACATCTACAAAGCGGGGTTTACTCAGTGTCATATCGACAATTTAGAGCAGTTTCAAATTCGCGCTTTTGTACTTGCTCCAATTTTTGTTGGGCAAAAACTTTGGGGTTTACTAGCAAGTTATCAACACTCTGGTCCTCGTCAATGGAAAGCCCCGGAAATTGACTTTCTTAGTCAGATTGCTGCTCAAATGGGGGTAGCACTCCAGCAAGCTGAATTACTGACTCAAACACGAGAACAGGCTTTAGATTTGCAACAAGCAGCAGAACAACAACGAGTATTGTTTGAAGTTGTTGCCAAAGTTAGAGAATCTCTGAATTTAGATGCAATTTTTCAGATAACTACTCAAGAAATCTGTAAATCACTACAAGCCGATCGAGTTGCAGTTTACCGCTTCCAAGCTGATTGGAGTGGTGAATACATTGCTGAGTTTGTGAATGAAGGTTGGGTAAAGGTAGTAAATCCTGGTACTAATATAATTTGGCGAGATAGCTATTTGCAGGAAACCCAAGGTGGGCGATATCGCCATAATGAAACCTTTGTAGTTGATAATATTTATGAAGCTAATCACTCTGCATGTCACGTTGCGGCTTTAGAGGAAATTCAAGCAAAAGCCTATGCGATCGCACCAATATTTATTAGGCAACAACTTTGGGGTTTGCTAGCAGCTTATCAAAACTCTGCACCCCGTCATTGGGAAACCTCAGAAATTCAGTTTCTCACTCAAATTGCCAATCAGCTTGGGGTTGCACTCCAACAAGTTGAATTGCTCAATCAGACTAAGGAGCAGAAAGAAAAACTAGCTAGAGCTTTGGAGGATCTAAAGCAAACTCAAACCCAACTGATTCAGACAGAAAAAATGTCTTCGTTGGGTCAATTAGTAGCTGGTGTTGCCCACGAAATTAATAACCCAGTGAACTTTATTTATGGCAACATTAATCATGTCAGCGAATACGCCCAAGATTTACTCGGAATTCTAGATTTATATTTGCAAAACTGCCCTAACCCTGACCCAGAAATTCGCGATCGCGCAGAAGAAATAGACTTAGAATTTCTGACTGAGGATTTGCCCAAAACTCTCTCGTCAATGAAAATTGGTATCGATCGCATCCGGCAAATTGTTTCGGGTTTACGGAATTTTTCTCGCCTTGACCAAGCAGAAAAGAAACCAGTTGATATCCATGAGGGTATTGATAGCACCTTGCTAATTTTGCAGCATCGCTTGAAAGCAAAACCAGAAAGTCCGGCAATTAAATTAGTTAAAGAGTATGGCGAACTTCCCTTAGTAGAATGCTATGCTGGGCCATTAAATCAGGTATTTATGAATGTTTTAAGTAATGCGATCGATGCTCTAGAAGATTACAGAAATACATCCAAAGCTTATAACAATCAAATTACCATTACTACTTCTCTTGGGGAAATAGAAACTAATATCAAGAGTGTAGTAATTCGCATAAAAGACAACGGCCCAGGAATACCCGAAGACCTAAAAGTAAGAATCTGCGACCCATTCTTCACTACTAAACCGGTTGGAAAAGGCACGGGTTTGGGGTTATCTATTAGTTATCAGATCGTTGTGGATAAACACAGCGGTATATTTAAATGTGACTCTCAGGCAGGGTTAGGTACAGAATTTTGGATTGAAATTCCGATTAAACAAATCACTAAACCGCAGCATTAACTTCCCTAGATTGGCATAACGCACAAAATTTTCAGTTAATGCCAGAAATTTATAGGGATTTGATTATTGTGCATAAAAATATTTGCATTCTGGCTAGAGATGATACCAGAATAAACGCACCTTATTTGTACCACTTTAAGGTGCGTTTACTTTTAAATTAAGCGAAAGTCTATTACGTGTTGCCGAACAATAGCCAGACATAGTAATAGCAATTAAGAATTACTGTTAAATTATACAACATACCACAAATGTAATTAATTTATAAGTTTTTATTTATACAGATAATTTATCAAAAAACTTTGTGTTATCAAGCAATTAGATGTATTAAAGCAAGCAATATACCGTATTATAAACAGTGAGTTTTCTAAAAATCGCAATCATACTCTAATTCTTTTCATACATCCACCAAGCAAGGAAAGTCGCTACATGATACCTGCTAATTTCGCTAAGCGTCGCCAACTGTCAGCCTTTGCCTGTGCTATTGCGGCTGCAACCATAGGTGTTGATTTCATTAGCACTAAATCAATTGCTCAGGCCCAGCTCTTACCCGTAACTTGCCCAGTAGGTTCGGAGACAGCTACTTACAACCCACTACTGACGAACCAAGTGCAAAATACTACTGTTACCGTCACAGGTACTGTAGGTCAATGCATCGGCGCTCAACCTATTACTTCAGGAACTTACAACTTCACGTTTACGGGCCCGACCTCTTGCAACAACATAGGGACTTTTCCAACGTATTTAATTACATACAACTGGAACACTGGGCAATCTAGCGAAGTGCTATATACCTTTACTTCTAGTAATGTGATTGGGGGTCAAATTATCCTCACTTCTGTAGGAACCGTCGTTAGTGGTTTGTTCCAAGGTAGGACAGTACAAAGAACCATAGCCCTATTGTCAACGGATCTTCAAGCTTGCCAAAATCAGGGTCTGTTTAGCATTGGAGGTCTTCAAACACTGATTATTTTGGGGTCAATATAGCCTTTTTTGGTCAGTTTGAAAGAACCCCCAATTACTGAAAGTATTTTGGGGCTTTACTTTCCAGTTAGAGACTAAAAATTTTAGTTTCTGTTAGAAAATAAAGCCTCAAATTTGATAGTCAATTAAAGTCTCATGAATAACTCACGACATCGTTTCTCAATCAACCTTCTTTGTTGTTGATAGACTAGTTGGGAGATTAAATTTTAGCTTTGCTTGTGGCTGGCGACCGCCAGCTATAATTACCAAAATTTCCAAGAAATTTTAACTTCTAAGTTGCACCGGCATAGCTAAATAAGTCATTTTCAAACCACCCAGTGGCGTAAAAATCACTGGAGTTAGGCTTTGATTCAAATGCATTTGAATTTCGGAAGATGGTAACTCTTTTAAACCTTCCATCAAATATTTAATGTTAAAAGCAATATCTATATTTTCCCCCGAAATTTGTGCCGGCATTGGCTCTCTACCACTACCGACATCTTGAGCTTCACAAGATAAGATAATTTCTTGGGCTTGGCTATCAATGCTGAGTTTGACAATATTATTTTTCTGATCTGCTAGCACAGCAATTCGCTCTAAAGTGCTGATGAATTGTCGCCGTTCAATTGTGACTTGTCGCTCAAATTGACGCGGAATCAGTTGGCGATAGGCGGGATATTGCCCTTCTAATGTGCGACTAGTCAAGCGTTGATTTTGCCATGCAAACACGACTTGACCTTGATCGAAATATAAAGCTACAGGTTCATCAGATGAGGCGCTATGAGCTAACATTCTTTGTAGTTCGCGTAATGCTCTAGCTGGGACTGTGACTTCTAGTTGATTAGTTCCATCTAAAGGACGCTCGTTGCTAGTTTCTACTACTGCTAGGCGATGTCCGTCGGTAGCTGCAAATTCTAGAGTATCTTGTTTAACTGTTAAATGAACTCCCGTGAGTACTTGTTTGGTTTCATCAGCACTGGTGGCAAATAATGAACCCCGTAATCCCTCAATTAATGCAGCGGTGGTGAGATGAAGTACTTCTGTATTTTCAATTACGGGTAGTTCGGGAAATTCTTCTGGGCCCATTGCTCGGACTTGATAATATCCACTCTTCGGTGTGAGTGTGACAATTAAACCTTCGCCGCTTGATGTTGCACCTGTGAGGGCTGATTCATCATCGAGAGTAATTTCGCCCTCTGGAAGACGAGAAGTGATATCTACAAGTAACTTAGCAGGAAGCGCGATCGCTCCTCCTTCCCATACTTCAGCATTAAAGCTAGTACGGATACCCAAGCTCAAATCAAAGGCTGTTAAGCTTACTTGGTTAGTTTCTGCATCCGCTTGTAACAGCACATTGGCAAGTATCGGATGAGTCGGTCGTGAAGGTACAGCACGACTGACGAGTGAGAGGTTTGTACTGAGGTCGCTTTGGGCGCAAACTAATTTCATAAGTCAGATTCAGCTGGTGAAAAATATCCTAACATTCATCCTTATTGTTTATCGATAAACGTTTTGCCGACAGCATGCGGAATCTTCCACTGGTGTAGAGACGCGATGAATCGGGTGTACAAGACGCGATGAATCGAGTGTACAAGACGCGATGAATCGGGTGTACAAGACGCGATGAATCGGGTGTACAAGACGCGATGAATCGGGTGTACAAGACGCGATGAATCGCGTCTCTACAAAAGTTATCGCCCAGATAAATTAGCAGTAAGCTATTTTAGGGCGTTTTTCATAATTTCCTATGGCAAGTATTAACGACAACTACCTTAAACTGAAAGCTGGTTACCTGTTTCCAGAAATTGCTCGACGGGTGAATGCTTTTGCAGAAGCGAACAGTAATGCTAAAATCATCAGACTGGGCATTGGTGATGTTACTGAACCTCTGCCAGAAGCTTGTCGCACAGCAATGATTAAAGCTGTCGAACAAATGGGCGATCGCAATACCTTCAAAGGCTACGGCCCAGAACAAGGCTATGCTTGGTTGCGGGAGAAAATTGCTAGTCAAGATTTCCAAGCACGGGGAGCAGCGATCGATGCTTCGGAAATCTTTATCTCCGATGGTTCTAAGTGCGATACTGGCAATATTCTGGAAATCTTTGGTCATGACAACACTATAGCCGTTACCGACCCTGTTTACCCCGTATATGTAGATACTAATGTCATGGCGGGAAATACAGGCAATGCTAACGATAAAGGCGAGTTTGAAGGTTTAGTTTATCTACCGATTTCTGCTGATAACAACTTCACCGCCGAGATTCCCTCCAAGAAAGTCGATTTAATTTATCTCTGCTTTCCCAATAACCCCACTGGCGCAACTGCTACCAAGGAATATTTAAAGGCATGGGTGGACTACGCCAAAGCTAATAACTCGATTATTTTCTTTGATGCAGCCTACGAAGCTTACATTACCGATGCATCGATACCCCATTCAATTTATGAAATTGAAGGTGCAAGAGAAGTTGCGATCGAATTTCGGTCTTTCTCGAAGAATGCAGGCTTTACAGGAACTCGCTGCGCGTTAACTGTGGTGCCAAAGACACTCACAGCAAAAGCCGCTGATGGTTCCGATGTCGAACTGTGGAAACTCTGGAATCGTCGCCAGTCTACCAAATTTAATGGTGTTTCTTACATCGTTCAACGGGGAGCTGAAGCAGTTTATTCTGAAGAAGGACAAGCACAAATTAAAAAATTGGTTAGTTTCTATTTAGAAAACGCCAAAATTATCCGCGAGAAACTCACAGCTGCGGGATTATCAGTTTATGGTGGCGTGAATGCACCTTACGTTTGGGTGAAAACGCCTAATGGTTTATCGAGTTGGGAATTCTTTGATAAATTACTGCAAACCGTCAACGTTGTGGGAACACCAGGTTCTGGCTTTGGTGCTGCTGGTGAAGGTTACTTTAGAATTTCCGCGTTTAATAGCCGAGAGAATGTAGAAGAAGCGATGAAACGGATTACTGAGAAGTTTAAAGTGTAAGGCGATCGCTTTTAGCTGCTTTTATTAAACTCATTCTATTAGTAAAGGTTACGGTGGGCTATATTATCCACCGCAACCTCATAGGTAATTATTGAGATTTAGCTTACTGATATTTTGGTTATGACTGCTGCCATTCCCGTTTTTAAACCTGTTAGTCAGATGCAATTGTCACCCGGTAGCACCGTAACTATTCCTGATGTTAGCTGGGAAGAATTTGAATCTATTTTGCAAGAATTGGGAGAAAAAAGAACTACAAGAATTGCCTATAGCCAGAGTAATTTAGAAATTATGGCTCCATTATCAGAACATGAAATTCCTAAAGATTTAATTTCTGATATTGTCAAAATCTTGCTGAAGGCTAAAAATATTAGATATCAACCTTTTGGTTCCACCACTTTTAAAAAGCAAGGTTTAGCAGGAGTTGAACCTGATGCTTGCTTTTATATTCAAAATTATCAACGGATGATTGGTCGTCGCCGCTTAGAACCTAACGATCCGCCGCCAGATTTAGCAATTGAGACTGATGTCACCTCAAAAACTACTCTTGATGCTTATGAAGCGATCGCAGTTCCAGAATTATGGGTATACGATAGTGGAAGCCTTTCTATTTATTTGCTAAAAGATGGAAAATACATAAAATCTGACACAAGTCCTAATTTTCAAGATATAGCTATCACTCAAATTATTCCTGCGGCTGTAGAACGTAGTTGGCAAGTAGGAAGTTTTCAAGCTTTGCAAGAATTGGAAGCAATGATTTAGTAAATGATCGAGTAGGGATTGCTTGTTGTGAGTTCCTTTAAAATCTGAATATTGGAATTATGCTGCTATAAATTAATCGAGTAGAAGGTGCGATCGTATTTCAGTAAATAGTGATATAAACCGCAATTAAAGAATTAAGCAAATTACAAAAAACTTTAAGGCGTAGGTTTATTAGGCATCGCTTTTGGGCATTTTAAAGGTTATAGTTAAAGTTACTTAACAAGCAATACTTAGAAGAGTAAGATTAGCAAATGCCAAATAATCATTTACCAAAGACAAGATACGAAATAGCAAACAAACCTCAACTCAGACCCTATGGCTCAAAGGTTGATATTATTCTTGGTGGCAACAATCAGTTTGGTTTTGATGGAGAAAGTTGTTTGATTTTGGGTAATGATCTGATAGTTCGTCTCATTCCTCGGCAAAACAAGAAGTTAGAGTTTCAGAAATTTACAGCTTATTTAGAAGGTTTTGCTACTGCTAGCGAAGCAGAGGAGGCTGGTTTAAAGTTTGCAATGTCAGTTTTGTGGGCAGCAGTCTCATTAAGATGTCCACTACGGTTAGAATATCATACTCCACTGCCATGTGTAGTATACGATCGGACTCCACACGGAGGGATAGTGATGTCATCTCATAGTACGTTCTCATTCACTAGTGGAGCAAACCTAGTTGTTGAAGTACTGGAGCAAAGTTTCACTTCTAACATCCCAATTAATAATAAACGCCTGCTCGTCTCAATGGAGCTTTTTGCCGCAGCTCGTTTAGAGGCAACAGAACGTGCAAGATTTGTTGGTCTTGTATCGGCACTTGAGCCATTAGCTGAACAGAAAAAATTTGAATACCCAGATTTAAAAGAAATTGTAAAAGATACCTTAAATAAAGTGCAAGATTCACTGAATTTACCTGATGATATAAAGCGATCGCTCGAAGGGAGTATCAGGAATCTAACGCGCGAATCTGTATCACACGCTATTAAACGCCTTATTACAACTCATTTAACTGAGGACAAAATGGCATTAGAAATTCTGGAAGAGGCTTATACAATCCGCAGCAAGATTCTACATGAAGGGGCTTTCTATCCAGATTTACGCGATAAAAGTTATAAAATTGAAGACGTTATACGCCGTCTCTACTCTGCCATAATCGGATACGAACTTCGTTTCCCAGCAAAGACATATACAAATAATGATTAGTCTTGAGATGAGCAGTTAAATTAAAAGGTGAATTTTACAAGTCAGTTGTAATGCGATCGCCTTTGCATCCTGCTTTATAAGTTAGCGTTTTGGCTAAGTTTGGCATAATTCCTCTCAGGCTATAAATACAGTTAATTATTAACTTGAATCACTAGACAATAATTATCTTTCTGCTTCCCAATCCTCAAGCTGTAACCCTGGCACACGGCTAAACTCATCTACATTATGAGTTACTAAAATAAGATTATTTGCCAAAGCGATCGCTGCAATTTGCAAATCATAAGGGCCAATAGGAGTTCCTAAGTTAGCCAGATGAGAGCGGAGATCGCCAAATATTTCCGCTGCAATATCATCAAACGGCAAAGAAGTAAATCTATTCAAAAATTGTTTTTGTAAAGCTAGATTGCGAGTTGGATTATTACTCCTCTTTGCCCCATAAAATAATTCAGCTTTCACAGTAGAACAAACAACAATATCTAAATCACTGCGGCTTTCTAGCCTGCGCCGTAAACTCAGATTTCTACCATTAAGATAAATAATACAAGCATTCGTATCTAAAAGATAAGTCATTCTAACGCTTCTCTTTGTTCATAATCTCCTTGAGGATGTCTCATAATTGGGTCATCTGCTAAACAACCATAAGTCTTATCAATAAACTCATGCCATTCTAATTGAGTTAATTTTTCCTCCTCTAAAGAAGCAGTTTGTTTTTTTATAGGTTTCAATGTCACCGTAACTTCTAATTCAGTTTCTTTCATTTCTACAGGGATATCTAGATGTAACACTCCGTCTTCGCCTACATAAGAACGTATTTTGATACTTTCCATACTCTAACTCTCTATTATTTGATTAAATATAGCATCTCAGTTCTTAGTCTTAAAGTTTGATAAATAGTCTTCAGCACATCTGAAGTGATGGCATTTTGCTTTTGACCGAATTTAATATTTGTTTTTTTGAGAGACTAACAATAATACAGATGCGATCGCCAACAAACTCCCAACAATAAATGTTGCTTGTGCACCTTGTGTTTCCCACAATCCACCAGCTAGAAAACTAGCAGGTAAAAGTGCTATTCCTACAGCTAAATTTAGAAATCCAAAAGCAGTGCCACGCAGATTTGCAGGTATACTATTTGCGACTAGTGCTAACAATAATCCTTTACTCATGCCCAGATGCAGACCATAAAGAGCAAACAATCCCCAAACTTGCCAAGGTGCTTGTACGAAGGCGAAGCCCAGATATACTAAAGCGTATAAGAGAAATCCGCCTACCAATAGTCCAAATCTACCCAAGCGATCGGAAAGTATTCCTATTGGGTAGGCGCTGAATGAATAAGCCATATTCATCACCACTAATGTCAAGGGTATGAGTGAAGCAGAGATGCCTATTTGTTCGGCTCGCAGCAACAAAAAAGCATTGCTGGAGTTGCCTAAATTGAATAGCAGCGCCACTGCTACGAGTACCCAATATTTTTGACCTAAACTGCGTAAAACTTTCCATTGCAGAGGATTACTTCGCTTTGTTTTGGTTTCACTTGCTTTCGGTTCGCTGACTCCCACTGTTAATAAAGCCACCGCCAAGAAACCAGGGATGAGTGCTAGCCAAAAAACCAAGCGAAAGTTGTTTGCAGAAGCAGCCATCAGGACAAATGCTATCAAAGGCCCTAAAAATGCGCCGATAGTATCGAGAGATTGACGCAATCCGTAGGCTGCACCGCGTACCTCTGATGTAGTAGAATCAGCAACTAAAGCATCACGGGGTGCGACTCGGATACCTTTGCCAAAGCGATCGCCAAATCTAGCTATTAACACCCCAGTTGGACTGGTAGCTATAGCGAATAGAGGTTTAACAAAGGTAGATAACCCATATCCAAACACCGCTAAACCTTTGCGATGTCCCAGGTAATCACTCAACGCTCCCGAAAAGATTTTCAAAACTGATGCTGTTGCTTCCGCAATGCCTTCAATAATCCCGACAGTCAAGACATTCGCGCCTAAAGCTGATACCAGAAATAACGGTAACAGCGAATTAATCATCTCGGAGCTAATATCTGTCAGCAGACTGACGAACCCCAACACCCAAACGGTACGGGGAATTTCCTGAAAAAATTTATTTTGTAGCTGCATATTGCGTGTTTCTCTGACAAATGTCATTGTATCGAGTAACAATGCCATTGCATCGGGTGACAATGCCATTGCATCGGGTGACAATGCCATTGC